>CANNKH010000009.1 GCA_947504985.1 Methylococcaceae bacterium
GGGTAATATCATGGTATTTATAACTATAAAAAAAGGATCAATGTTATGTGTTGGAGTGGTGAAGCGTCAGGTGTTTTAGCTGTCGCAGGGCTTAGTACCGCAGCTTATGTTGCACTTAAACAGGGGGAGTCAAAAGAGCTTTGGATTCCGCTCACTTATTTTGCGTTAATGGAATTATTACAGGCAGTTACTTACGTTTATATCGATTTATGTGATAACCCGAGTAATCAAATATTAACATTGTTGGGCTATTTACATGTCGCGTTTCAGCCGTTTTTTGTCAATATGGTAGCGATGTATTTCATTCCCCAAAGTGTTAAATTAAAAATACGCACCACGGTTTATACCCTTTGTGCCATAGGTACATTGGCGATGCTGATTAAAATGTATCCCATGGCTTGGGCGGGAACCTGTCATATCGGTACCGAAGGCTTTTGTGGTCCTAATGTTTGCTCAACGCATGGGGCGTGGCATATCGCTTGGCAAATGCCGCTAAACGGTCTGTTATCCGATCCTATTAAATGGTTGTTTGGTTTTAATTGGGGTTTACATGCGCTGACTTACATTTTGGTTGCGTTTTGTATGCCGGTTATTTATGGTTCATGGCGCTTTGTTGGTTTTCATTATTTGATTGGTCCGCTGATTTCCGATATTACAACGGATGATCCTAACGAGTATGCGGCAGTTTGGTGTTTGTTTTCTATCGCATTATGCGTGTCAGTCATTAAAACGCCGATTAGAAAATATCTGCATGTTAAGACTTGGCCGTTTTATAAGCAGCAAATTGGCGATGCGCTTTAATCTTCCAATGGGGAGGGACAAGCGCCTTGCTCAGGATAAAAAATACGAATGTTTTTCAGCGGTTACAGCGGTTTCAATGTCGGTTAGAAACGAGTACGACACTCTCGGCAACATGATGACTGCCAATCCTTATGGGGACTGGCAGTCATGGCATCCATTCCTTAGTTACTCACTACCGTGTGTAATGCCACTAACTTAACCTGAAAACGCTGTAATAACGTTTTGTTAGCTGTAACTTAAAATATAACTAGGGGTACACCGATGTTAAAAAATCGTAAATCAATATGTAAGGTGCTAATGCCGTTGGCAATGCTTTTTGGGGGCGCATTGCACGCTGTTTCGGCACAAGAAAAACCAGCGTTTAACAGAATGCTGTTGCTGGAAAATGCAGTCCAGTTACCCAGCGATAAACTTAACGCGAAGGTGATACGCGTTATTTTTCCACCGGCTTTCAAAACGCCTGAGCATACTCACGAAGGATCAGGGCCGCGTTACCTTGTCAAAGGTCAGTTAAAAGTTATTGAAGGCAATAAAACCAGCATTTATAAAGCCGGGGATGTTTTTTGGGAATCAGGGCAGTTAATGTCAGTTGAAAACGTGGGTGAAGGGTCGGCTGAAATGATTATTTTTGAGTTGGTTCCTGTTAAGCCTATTGAATAAAGCTTACGGGGTAGGGCACAAGTGGCGGATTTCTGCCCCACGACACACTCGAAACCTAATGACTGCCAGTCCATTGAGGACTGGCAGTCATGGCATACACCGAAGTTACAACCTACACAACAAAGTTGTTGTTACCCATTTCTAAACAGCGGGGTTTTTGATTGAATATATGAGTTTAATCTTCTATGCTCCTCGTCGGCATTGCCCCTAAATGCCTCTCGACCCCTGCCTCAGGCAGCTGTTTGTAATAGCTTCCAAACCACAATCACAGGAGACTGTATGAAGATTGGTATACCTAAAGAAATTCACTTAGGTGAAAAGCGTGTTGCCACGACACCGGATGCGGCGGCACAAATTATTAAATTGGGCTTTTCCGTAGCGATAGAAAGCGGCGCAGGTATTGGCGCCAATATTTCTGATGCTGCTTATCAAGCGGTTGGTGTTGAAATATTACCTGATGCCAAAACGTTATGGCAGCAAGCGGATATCGTCATGAAAGTGCGTGCGCCCCAACGTCGCCCTAAACTAGGTATTGATGAGTTGGACTTTATGTCCGAAGGCACTTGCCTGATTAGTTTTATCTGGCCAGCGCAAAATGAAGCCTTGATGCAGAAACTGGCTGAAAAGCAGATGACGGTGTTGGCAATGGATAGTGTGCCGCGTATGTCACGGGCGCAAAAAATGGATGCGTTAAGTTCGATGGCTAATATTGCCGGTTACCGTGCAATTGTTGAAGCTGCTCAGCATTTTGGGCGCTTTTTTACCGGACAAATCACCGCTGCCGGAAAAATTCCGCCCGCGAAAGTGCTAGTGATTGGTGCGGGTGTGGCTGGTTTGGCAGCGATTGGTGCGGCTAAAGGCATGGGGGCGATTGTTAGATCATTTGATACGCGCCCTGAAGTAAAAGAACAAATCGAAAGTATGGATGCTGAGTTTTTAATGCTGGATTTTAAGGAGGAAGGCGCTGGCGCTGGCGGTTATGCAAAAACCATGTCGCCGGAGTTTATTGCTGCAGAAATGGCGTTATTTGCTGAGCAAGCAAAAGAAGTCGATATTATCGTTACCACCGCGCTGATTCCAGGCAAACCCGCGCCCAAACTCATCACCGCAGCAATGGTTGAGTCGATGAAAGCCGGCAGTGTGATCGTAGATTTGGCGGCTGAACAGGGCGGTAACTGCGAGTTGACGGAAGTCAATAAAGTGGTCGTTAAGCATGGTGTGACGATTATCGGCTATACCAATTTGCCCAGCCGCCTCGCCAACCAATCTAGCCAATTGTATGCGACCAATCTGAGACATTTATTGACTGAATTGTGCCCTGAAAAAAACGGCATTATTAATGTCAATATGGAGGATGAAGTCATACGCGGTGCTACGGTGATTAAAGAAGGCAAAATCACTTGGCCACCACCACCGCCCAAGCTTTCTGCGGCACCAGTCGCAAAGCCTGAAACGGCTACACAAGTAGTTGCTGTGCCTGAAAAGCCCAATGCTTTGATGACATTTTTACCCCTTATTTTTGCCGGATTGGCGTTGTTTGGTATTGGCGCGGTGGCGCCTGAGTCTTTCATGACGCATTTTACGGTATTTGTATTAGCTTGTTTTGTGGGGTATCAGGTAATTTGGAATGTAAAGCCTGCGTTGCATACACCGTTAATGAGCGTTACCAACGCCATTAGCGGCATTATTGTTATTGGCGCTATCGTACAGATTTCCGCCCCCGATACTGTGGTCATTATTTTGGCCGGATTAGCAACGCTTATGGCTTCCATCAATATTGCCGGTGGTTTTTTAGTCACCCGCCGTATGTTGGAAATGTTCAGAAAATAACCGGAGAATAGTAATGTCCCATAGTTTAGTTACGATGTCTTACATCGTCGCCGCCATTCTGTTCATTCTGAGCCTGAGTGGATTAAGTAACCAGGAAACTTCACGTAAAGGCAATTATTACGGCATGTTAGGCATGGCGATTGCCATTATTGCCACCACCTCAAATGTATCAGTAACGGCTTATGTGCTATTGGGTGCCGCCATACTCATCGGCGGTAGTTTAGGTGTGCTGGCGGCGCAAAAAGTAGAAATGACGCAAATGCCGGAACTGGTCGCGATCATGCACAGTTTGGTTGGTATGGCAGCAGTGCTGGTGGGTTATGCCAATTTCATGGATAGCAGCATAAATCTCATTGGTGTGGAAAAAACCATCCATGAATTGGAGATTTATATCGGTATTTTAATTGGTGCCGTCACTTTTTCCGGTTCGGTGATTGCCTTTGGCAAGTTAAGCGAAAGGATCAGTGGTAAACCGCTGTTATTACCCGCTCGGCATTGGCTAAACCTGATGTTGTTAATTGGTGTTATCGTTTTGGGTGGTGTATTTTTACAGCAAACTGAAAGCGGCGACGGGAGTTTACCATTACTGTATTTGAATCATGGCGGTGCGTTACCGTTGTTCATCATGACCTTTTTGGCATTGGCTTTTGGTGTACACATGGTTATGGCGATTGGTGGCGCGGATATGCCGGTAGTCATCTCGATGCTCAATAGTTATTCCGGTTGGGCAGCGGCAGCAACCGGTTTTATGTTAAGCAATGATTTGTTGATTGTTACCGGCGCCTTGGTGGGCAGTAGCGGCGCAATCTTGAGTTACATCATGTGCCATGCGATGAATCGGAATTTTATCAGTGTGATTGCGGGTGGTTTTGGTACGGCATCGGGCAGTAATGCGGCGGTTGTTGAAGGTGAAGTGCAGCCTATTAATGCCGATGAAGTGGCGTCCTTGCTGATGGAAGCCAAAAATATCATGATTATTCCGGGTTACGGCATGGCGGTTGCACAAGCGCAGCATACGGTGTATGAAATTACCAAGTTGCTGCGAGAAAAAGGCAAAAAAGTAGGTTTTGGTATTCATCCGGTCGCAGGACGGATGCCCGGACACATGAACGTGTTATTGGCGGAAGCTAAAGTACCTTATGACATCGTATTTGAAATGGATGAAATCAACGATGATTTTCCTCATGTTGATGTGTCTATCGTTATTGGCGCCAATGATATTGTCAATCCATCAGCACTGGATGATCCCAATAGCCCAATTGCCGGTATGCCGGTGCTTGAATGCTGGAAAGGTGAAACCACGATTGTGTTGAAACGCAGCATGGCAACCGGGTATGCTGGCGTAGGTAATCCATTGTTTGTAATGGAAAATACCCGTATGTTGTTTGGTGATGCGAATGCCACCATGCAAGCGGTGCTGAAGGCGTTACAAGGTTAAGAGTTGGCAGGTTTTGCGAGTGAAATGACAAGCACTTTCACTCGTTTTACTTAATTAATTTCGGACAAAAAATATAATGAATTCAGAATCAGTATTAGAGCAACGCCAATATCCTAGGGTAGCTATAGAAACTGACTATCGTCTTTTTTTGCATGGCAATCACTATGTTGGTAAAACCAGTAATATCAGCGCGAATGGTGCATTTTTGGTGATTCCTGCTCCTGGAATACCCCCTTCATCTATATCTCAATTTGGCGATCTGGATATTTTGCTTGATGGTCAATGGTCGCATTTTAGATGTGAAATTATCTATGTCGGTATCGATGGTGAGTCACTAAGCTCGGGTGCCGGTATACTAAATATTTTTGCCAAGCATTTGGATTAAAAACATGTTGTTACGAGAACATGTTCATCACTACGCTGATGCGTTTCTGGGCTTTTTGAAGCACATCCAATGAAAGATCAGGTGTTAATTTACCATTTTTTAGTTTGGCATAAGCCGGTATAGAATTGATATACGGTAATTCCTTGTTTTTTTGTGAACCGATATAACTGTGTCGTTTAGCCATAATCACGATATCCATCAGGCTGATTCGATCCCCATCGCTTTCATAAAGCCAATCTTCAGCGTGCATGGGGATATGTACCAGTTCGTCAGAAAAACCAAGCGTGTGCAGCACTAAGGCACCTACCGATGGACTCAGTAACGGTATGGCGGCTTGTAATTTTTCCATGTCGGCATATTCGTCAGGGTATTGTTCAGCAAAATGTAGTATTGGAATAACGCCTATATTACTGATTAATCCAGCCAATAAAGCATCTTCTGGATTGATATGGCTGCATTCTTCGGCAAGTACAAAGCTCAGACTGGAGATATACAGGCTATTTTTCCATAACGTCTGCATTATTTTCATCAGCCTAGTGTCCTTGCAAAAAAACAATTGCTTCATGCTAATACCCATAACCAGATTACGCGTTGCGTTCAGGCCTAATCGGCTAACGGCATCATGGCAGTTGGTAATATTTGTTGTTGGCGCGTACAGTGTGCTATTTGCTATCTGCATCAGCTTGGTTACGATAGGTGCATCTACTTGAATAATATTAACAACTTCCTTAACCCCCACGTCCTTTTGCATCGCTTTTTTTAAATTGACGGCGACATGCGGCAGCGAGGGCAAACTCAGTTTTTTCTCGCGGTACGCTTTAGAAAATGAGCTAAAAAAACGATTGTCGTCGATTTGTTCAGGCAATTCTAGTTCAAATAATTTAACAGAATAAACTTGTTCACGGCTTTTATTGGTCCACATCTGGATAATATTGCCCGAAATGGCAAGCAGCTTGACATCGGTTTTAGCTACTGCAGTGGCTCCAAATGTTTTGCCACTGTCGAGGGGTAAATCTGCGAGAGAAGAATCATTTGTCAACACATAGCGACCGCCGCCATTAAGCAGAAACTCAACGCAACCTTCCAGCAAATAAAAAACGACCTCTCTTTTCTGACCCAATCTAAATAGTATTGATTCGGCGGCGTAAGTTAGTGTTTGTTGATCTAGGTTTTCAATATAAAACTCATCAAATTCTCTGATGGGTGCAAATTTTTTCAATAGCTCGAGTGGGTATTTTTGGCAACTAACAGTAACGGGTTTCGAGCATTGCAATACATTATCAGTGTTGACCGGCGAATTTTTAACCGTTATTTTTGGTGTTTTCGACGGTTTCCGGTTTCGGAAAAAAAAGTTAGTAAACCAATTCATAATATTTCATCATTTATTGTGGAATAACAGATTATCACGCTTACACATCAAGCACCAATGTGGAGAAATTGGTAGTCATGGTAAACCAATAATCCTCAGGCATGAGTCCAATATTAGCATACTTGACAACCAGATCAATAACTTCGCATGATATACAAATAACTTATATAACAAATACTTATATTATAATTTCGCGCCATTAAGGCTTTGTTGCATAGGCCAGATTATGTGAGGTTTTCTTTTTTCTTGTTCTCAAAAAACGCAAGGGTAGGCCGATGTGGCTACACTAAACCGGACACACGAATTAAAATATCCTAAAAAGAGTGTGAGCCAAAATGAATCAAGAAGAACTTTAGATCGGCGGTTTAGTCCGCCGGTTTTCAACCCATCAGCTTGAGCTGCTGGTCGTTTAGTTACTTTAAAAACAATGGTTACATGGAATTATCTTACAGATAATTGTTGTGTTTTTAGTTTTTACAGCTAAAAAATATTGCTAGAAACAGCATTATCTATATGAAAATAACATCATTATTTATTTAACATTATGATTATTTAACAATAAACTTGGCGGATACTTATGCCTGCTAAACAGGGCAAGTCTAAATTTATTAGTTGAGATCATCGGTCGACAATAAACAGGCCAGCGATTTAACCTGGAACGTTGCAATCAATGTTGAAGAAACATTGCCAAACGCCCCAACGAATAGAAACTTATAGTTACATTAGACGTTTATTCATAATTACACAGCCCATGCTAAAAAAGTTTTTTCAACAAGCAAACTCACCGACCTTGGCTCTTACACTTGAAGTTTCGGATTTATTGGAAAAACAATACCGTCATCAGGTTGCCGAGCAACATATCCAGTTTGACGAGGCGCAATTTCAGGCATTGCAACATTTACAAACACTGCTGAATAATTTGTTGAATATTGAGAATTATCAACGCCAATCCGTCGCTTATAAATTGCTGTCACCACCTCCAAAAAAATGCCGCAGTCTGTATATTTTTGGTGATGTCGGGCGCGGCAAATCCATGCTTATGGTGCTGTTTTATGAGGCTTGCCCGTTTGCACAAAAACGGCGCGTTCATTTCAGTGTTTTTATGCAGGAAGTTCATGCGTTTATTCATGAATGCCAACAAAAAAATCATCCTGATGCGATTGTTGCCTTTGCAAAAAAAATCAGGGCATCCTTGTTACTACTGTGTTTTGATGAGTTTCATGTCACCGATATTGCTGATGCAATGATTTTAGGACGGTTATTCGGTCAACTGTTTGACTTGGGTGTTGTGGTCGTTATTACCTCAAATCGTCACCCCAGAGAGCTATATCAAGGCGGTTTATTACGCGAGCAATTTCTATTTTTTATCCAGATATTGCAAGGTTACGCTACGATTATTGAGTTGGTTGCCAGCCAAGATTATCGACTTAGCTACCAACCGGCTCAGCACATAAACTATCATTTCCCACTTGATGAACATGCAGATACTTTTGTGCAACGGCATTTTAACGACTTAACCCAGTTTGCAACGATGCAATCCGGCACGCTTGAGATATTTGGGCATCAGGTTTTTTTAAGGGCGGTGCATCATGATGTCGCATTAACCACTTTTGATGAACTCTGTACCCAAGCGCTGGGTTCGGCGGATTATTTGGCAATTGCCCAAAAATTTAGCACCTTGATTCTTATCGGCATTCCTCAATTAAGTGCTGAAAAACGCAATGAGGCCAAGCGTTTGGTAACACTCATTGATGTACTCTACGAATATAATGTAAGGCTGATTTGCACTGCTGAAGTGCCTGCTCAGGTACTTTATACGGAAGGCGATGGTGCATTTGAATTCAGACGCACCGTTTCAAGATTAATAGAAATGCAGTCAGAGAACTATTGTCAGCGAAAAGAGTGATGTAATTGCTTGAAAAATAATCAGTCATTATCATCATCTTGATAAGGCTGTGCTTTCAGGTGATCAGGAATTTTCGGTGTATTGGCTGACCGTAACAAAATTAATGCACTACCTAACACAAACATCAGCGCCAGAATAAACAAGAGTATCCACATAGAGCCTCACAAAAATTTTTAATTGATGCATCTCATGCATTTTATGAAAACATTAACACTAATAATCGACGTTTATAGCACCATTTATGATTAAGTTATATCAAGCCACACTTTTCTTGCCGCTGATCTTATTAAATTTAGCGCTGTTTTTAATGCCGCCACACGTTGCTGCGGCATCGATTATTGCTTCGGTTGATCGTAATCCCGTTAATCTTGATGAATCTTTCCAGATTATTTTTACAGCCACAGAAACGCCTGACGATGATCCTGATTTTAGTCCGCTGGAGCAGGATTTTTCAATACTCAACCAAAGCCAATCCAGCAATTTATCCTGGATTAACGGACAATCCAGCAAAACCATGCAATGGACAGTGAATGTCATGGCCAAAAATACCGGAAGCTTGGTTATTCCGGCAATCCAATTTGGTACGGATACCAGTCAACCTATAACGATTATGGTCGCTAATGGCGCAGTCAATAAAAACCTCCAGATCGATGAAGATTTGTTTCTGGAGGTTAACGCAACGCCAGAAAATCCTTATCTGCAAGCTCAGGTGATTTATACCTTACGCGTGTATACCCGAGTTGATATTGCTCAAGCGAAATTAAACGAGCCAGAACTTGCTGATGCCGTTGTTGAAAAGCTTGATGACGACAGTAACTATAATACCCAGGTTAACGGCGTTAGCTATTCAGTCACTGAGCGTAAATATGCTGTTTTTCCGCAAAAAAGCGGAGCATTGACTATACACCCCCTTGTGTTGACCGCTGAAGTGCTGTCTAGCAGTAATCGCCCACTTTTTAACGGTTTTTTTAATCCTCAGCTGTCAAAAACTAAACGTGTTGAATCAAAAGCAATTACCTTGCAAGTCAAGCCTGCGCCCGCAAGCTTTACCGAAAAACACTGGCTGCCCGCTGAACAACTGGAGTTGACCCAACAATGGTCAGGCGATAGACAAGCCATGAAAGTTGGGGAGCCGTTAACTAGAACCTTAACCTTACAAGCTAAGGGGACGACGGTCGGTCAACTGCCTGAGCTGGGTAACACTGGCACCAACGAGCAATTAAAAAGCTATCCAGACCAACCGGTATTAAAGGAACAAAAAAATGCAGAGGGGTTAAGTGCTTATCGAGAAGAAAAAATTGCGCTGATTCCGTCAAAAGCTGGCGATTACACCTTACCTGCGATAGCAATACCTTGGTTTAATACGCAAACTCAGAAAATGGAAACGGCGAAAATCCCAGAAACAGCTATCAAAGTGGTTGCTGTATTGGATGAACCCACACCCACACCCAAAATCAAGCCCATCAAACCAAGCCAGGTTGAGCCTGCAACGCTACCTCAATCATCTACGCCACCACTAAACAATGATTACTGGCCTTGGGTTTCGCTATTTTTAGTTTTGGGTTGGTTGGGTACTTTCATTTATTTTGTAACGAAACGTCCTGCTCAAAAATTAGCCGCCAAAGACACTAACGAGGCGGCTGAAATACACTATAAAGACATTATCAAGCGCTTAAAAAAGGCCTGTAATGAGAATAATGCCATTGCTGCAAAAAATGCACTGCTTGAATGGGGAAGGCAACAGTTTAATGTTACTAGCTTGGGCGCAGTTGCAATGGTTTGTGATGCACGATTACGCAATGAAATTCTGCTTCTTAATCAAGCGCTATATAGCAACGAGAACAAAACTGAAAAGTGGGTAGGTAAACGCTTGTTTCAGGCGTTCACAGAAAATAAAGCACGGGCTAAACTGGCAATAGCTGAGGATAATGGCTTAAAACCGCTATATCGACTGTAGATATTCGCGTGCCATAAACAACGCGGCAATCGAACGGGCTTCAGTGCATTCCCCGGTGGCTAATAATTCATTGATGTTATTTAACGACCAAGGGATGACTTCTAACTCTTCAGGTTCATCGCCGAGCAATTTTTCAGCATACAATCCTCGAGCAAGAATAATCTCGGTAGTATGTTCCAGATACGATGGCGCCATCGAAAAGGTGCTTAAATGATGCAATATGTCGGCACCAAAACCCACTTCTTCTTTAAGCTCTCTGTTGGCGGCTTCAAAAAAAGACTCCCCAGCATCAACCTTGCCTTTGGGCAAGCCCACTTCATATCGATGTACTCCAGCGGAATATTCTCTGATCAACAATACCGTTTCGCTGTCCAACATCGGTACAACCAGCACAGCGCCGCCCATACCGCTTCTTGCAAGACGTTCATAATTGCGTAACTCGCCGTTGCTAAATTGTATGTCCAACGATTCAATACGGAATAACCGGCTTTTAGCAATCGTCGCTTTATTGAGGATGGTTGGTTTCTCAGCCATTTTTTCACCTTTGTCAGCTGTTTTTTTTAAATATAACTCACTCTTATGATTAATTGGAAAGAAATTGACACTGTACTATTAGATATGGATGGCACTTTACTGGATTTAAATTTTGACAATCACTTCTGGAAAGAATTTGTGCCATTAAAGTACGCACAATTACATGGCTTATCTATCCTATCAGCTAAAGAACAACTGGTGCCTTTGTTTAAAAACATGGAAGGCAAATTGGAATGGTATTGTCTGGATTACTGGAGCGAGACCTTACAACTGGATATTACCGGCTTGAAAGCCGAGTTATCAGGCTTAATAACCGTGTTGCCGCATGTCATTGAATTTTTAGATAAAATTCGGCTATCGCAAAAAAAAGTTTTATTAGTCACTAATGCACATCGTGACGGTCTAGCTTTAAAAATGGAAAAAACCTGTTTACAGCCATTTTTTGATGCCATTGTCTGCTCTCACGATCTAGGTCTCCCGAAAGAACACGCGGATTTTTGGAGGGTATTGCAACAACAGCAGGCGTTTGAAAAGCACGCCACGCTGCTGGTCGATGACAATCTGGCGGTGTTGGATTCAGCGCAAAATTTTGGTATCGGCTATTTAATTTCCATTAGCAGACCGGATAGCCAGTTGCCCAAAAGAAACATTACGACTTATCCGGCGATTGAGGATTTTCGCGAATTGATGGACGGAATTTAGAAGTTGGCTCCCTGCGCTGACTAGGGCGGGGATGCTTTCCCTGATAGCCTGTTT
Organism: Methylococcaceae bacterium; assembly: GCA_947504985.1. Classification (GTDB taxonomy): domain Bacteria; phylum Pseudomonadota; class Gammaproteobacteria; order Methylococcales; family Methylomonadaceae; genus Methylovulum. The sequence goes on from CANNKH010000009.1 coordinate 11,637, forward strand.
TAATTTGCTCGGGCTTTCTTTCTGGAATAACAATTTCTGCCAATAACGCTTTAGGAATAGGCTGAACGGGTATTTTTTGACCGATGTAGTCTTCAATATCCGGCATTGAATAAGCATATTGCTCACAAATAAAACTAATCGCCACACCACTGGAACCAAAACGTGCAGTCCGGCCAATCCGATGCACATAATCTTCAGCATCCTGCGGTAAGTCGTAATTAAAAACATGCGAAACATCAGCAATATGCAGACCTCTGGCCGCAACGTCCGTAGCAATTAACAGAGTAATCCGATTTTCTTGAAAATCATTGAGCAGGCGTTGGCGTTTGTCTTGCGGCACATCGCCGCTTAATGCAGCAGTTTTATAGCCATTGACATTTAGTGTGTCATTTAGCAATTCTGCACAACGTTTGGTATTAACAAAAATAATGCTGCGCTGCGGTTGATACTGATTCAAAATGCCAATCAATAGCGGTATTTTTTGCTCGTTGGATGGACAAAATGCACTTTGCTGTATCGCTTTAGACGTGACTTCTTCGCTTTCTATGCGTATTAACACGGGATTATTCATGTGCTCATAAGCCAGTTCAGTTACTTTATAGGATAAGGTTGCAGAAAACAGCATATTCAAGCGCTGATCCGGCGGTGGCATACGTCGTAACAAATAACGGATGTCTTTAATAAAGCCCAAATCAAACATACGATCCGCTTCATCCATAACCGTCACTTGCACGTTATCTAATGTAAACGCCTGCTGCCTGTAAAAATCGATAATTCGCCCCGGCGTACCGATAATAATATCAACATTGGACTTAATTTTATCGAGTTGCTTTTGATAATCCGTACCGCCGTAAATTAAGGCAAAGTTCAGATTAAGATGCTTGCCCAACGACAAAGCATCCTTATGAATCTGAATAGCCAACTCACGTGTAGGCGCCAGAATTATTGCCCTGGGATTTTTAATAGTTTCGCTTTCGTCATTGATCAAATGCTGAAATGTTGCTAATAAAAATGTTGCAGTTTTGCCGGTTCCAGTTTGTGCCTGCCCAGCAATATCCTTGCCTCGTAACGATAAAGGCAAGGCTTTATCCTGAATCGGCGTACAGCAATTAAAGCCTGCATCGTTTAATCCATTAAGGATAATGTCAGACAATTCTAAGTTGCTAAAGCGTGTTTCTGTTAAATGTGTATTTTTCATAGGGTATAGCATAACGTAAAAATCAAACTGTTTAAAAGCAAATCAATTCATCAAAAGATGACTAAAAATTGATTGACTATGACTATCAACCCTCCTATAGTTCTGACCTTTTAATTGTTGGAGAAATAGTGTGAGTGACTCAGTCCTTCATGTAAACGATGGTGAATTTAACGACACTGTTATTAAAGCAAACGGTCCTGTATTGGTTGACTATTGGGCTGAATGGTGTGGACCTTGCAAAATGATTGCTCCTGTTCTGGATGCCATTGCCGAAGAATATGCAGGCAAATTAACTGTTGTAAAAATCAACATAGATGATAATCCACAAACACCACAACATTATGGTGTCCGTGGCATTCCTACTCTGATGCTATTTAAGGACGGCGAAGTTGAAGCGACTAAGGTTGGTGCGTTAACAAAATCAGAACTTGCCAAATTTATTGACAGCCATATCTAATACACCTTTACTCAGATCTGTTACAAAAGGTTGGACGGGTCTGAGTGCATCAGTTATACTTAATCCCGTGCGATGATCTACGCACTCAAGCATATCATTCGATAGTACACCCCTGATATTAAATCCATTCTATACAAGTAGTTACGCTGTTACAGCTTAACCGCTTCTTCGACTTATCTTTTTATGAATCTTACCGAGTTAAAACTTAAACAAATCAGTGAAGTTATTGATATCGCCGAGTCCCTTGGACTTGAAAGTGTTGCCCGATCACGAAAACAGGATTTAATTTTTGCCATCCTTAAAAAACAGGCAAAAGCAGGTGACGATATTTATGGCGACGGCGTTCTCGAAATTTTACAAGATGGTTTTGGGTTTTTACGCACTCCCGGATGCTCTTATCTTGCCGGTCCAGACGATATTTATGTCTCCCCCAGCCAAATTCGGCGGTTTTCGCTAAAGACAGGCGATACCATCAGCGGAAAAATAAGACCTCCTAAAGATAACGAACGTTACTTTGCGATGCTTAAAGTTGAACAAATCAATTTTGAGCCACCTGAAAACACCAAAAATAAAATCTACTTTTCAAACCTTACTCCTCTTTTCGCCAAAGAGCGTTTTGTACTCGAACAAGGTAACGGTACCAGCGAAGATCTAACCGGACGCATCATTGATTTAATCGCACCTATTGGCAAAGGTCAGCGCGGTCTGATTGTATCACCGCCAAAAGCCGGTAAAACAATGATACTGCAAAGCTTAGCTCAAGCGATTGCTGAACAGAATCCAGAGTGTTATCTGATTGTTTTACTGATCGATGAACGCCCTGAGGAAGTAACTGAAATGGAGCGTTGTGTACGCGGCGAGGTTATTTCTAGCACCTTTGATGAACCGGCTACGCGTCATGTCCAGGTCGCCGAAATGGTTATTGAAAAAGCCCGTCGATTAGTCGAACACAAACATGACGTAGTTATCCTGTTAGACTCAATCACTCGACTAGCCAGAGCCTATAACACTGTTGTCCCTTCTTCAGGCAAAATATTGACGGGGGGGGTTGACGCCAATGCCCTAGAAAAACCAAAGCGCTTCTTTGGTGCAGCAAGAAATATAGAGGAAGGCGGCAGTTTGACGATTATCGCAACCGCACTTGTTGATACCGGTTCAAGAATGGATGAAGTTATCTATGAAGAATTCAAAGGTACTGGCAATATGGAGCTGCATCTGGATCGCAAAATTGCCGAAAAAAGAATCTATCCTGCTATTAATATCAATCGCTCAGGTACTCGCCGAGAAGAATATCTGGTGGATGCTGATACCTTGCAAAAAACCTGGATCTTACGCAAAATTTTACAGCCTATGGATGAAACGGCAGCTTCCGAGTTTTTAATCGGCAAACTGAAAGACTTCAAAACCAATGCCGAATTTTTCGATTCTATGAAGCGTTAATTTTTTTATGACGGATTGGCAAAATACTGAACGAAACAACAATCAGCTAAAGCTGGCGGGCTAGTTACTAAATGGAAATTCGGCTAAACGACACATCTAATCAGTTTAAGTAATAAGACAAAAATTTCCGCAAAGCAGTATCTTTATTTTCAATGACTTATGCTGTGAAAATGGTAAATATTCATCCAACCCCATCATGATGCGTTCAATATATTGATTATTCACTATAATTTTTACATAAACCAAGTTGATGTGTTTGTATCTCATTGATTAAAAAACATTCTATGTGGGGCTAGATGAATATTTACTGAAAATGTATCAAAACTTAAGCCTGATTACTTACATTCTAATGCTATCGTTAGAAGTAAGCATCAAAATGATGCGCTAGCTATTTTTTCATCATTGCTTCCGTTATCTACCCAGCTGTGGCACAAAAATTAATTATAGACTTTCAGATAAATAATTTCCATTTGTGAAAAAAAAATTATTGTTAATCAACATGTTATAGAGGTATCAGTGGAAGTTATTTATCTGAAAGTCTATAGTTGTCCATTGTGTCGCCTCAGTAATTCATTTTCAAATATGGAAATTCTTCAAACAGGCAACTCGCCATTTAGCTTTTGATTTTTTCATCTTACTAGACTAGTCTGACCAACGGGCGTTCTGCCTACATGCTGCTTAAGAATGACAACCCCCATGATTATCACCTCTGAAATAATTGGCTACTTAGCAGCTACATTGACCACCGCTTCATTTTTACCTCAAGCTATTCTGACGATAAAGACCAAAGATACAGAATCGTTGTCGCTGGGCATGTATAGTCTGTTTACTTCTGGGGTGTTCCTCTGGCTGGTTTACGGTATTTATATTTCCAATAACGCTATTATTTTTGCCAATACCATTACCTTTATCTTGGCGGCTTCAATACTGTCTTTCAAAATTTATAATACATTATTCAAGAAGAAATAATGTGTGTTTGCAGCGTCCTTGCCAACTGCAATTGGGCATGTGATGTTGTCATTCGAACGTGTTCCGCGATTTTTTAACTAAGTAGAGAGCTAAAAGTGATATGACTAACAACGTTACCTTGACACGCTTTATCATAGAACAACAATGCGAACTGCCTGAAGCGTCAGGCACATTTACGTTGTTGCTTAATAATATTGTTACGGCCTGCAAGCAAATAGCCCAAAAAGTTAATCGTGGTCAGTTGATTGGTGTGTTGGGTAGTGCCGGTTCTGAGAATGTTCAGGGTGAGGTGCAGAAAAAACTGGACGTCATCACCAATGACATTATGGTCAATGCGCTCAATTGGACGGGACATTTGGCGGGTATGGCATCGGAAGAAATTGATAATTTCATTTCCATTCCGCCGCAATATAAAAAAGGCAAATATTTGGTGTTGTTCGATCCCTTGGATGGTTCTTCAAATATTGATATTAACCTAGCTGTAGGTACTATTTTTTCTATTTTGCATTGCCGCGAAGCAGTAGAACCTGAGCTGGATGATTTTTTACGCAAAGGTTCCGAACAGGTTTGTGCAGGATTTGTGATCTATGGCCCATCAACAATGTTGGTGTTGACAACAGGACATGGCGTTAATGGTTTTACGCTTGATCAGGCTATAGGCGAGTTTATATTGACGCATCCAGCGATGAAAATCCCTGAAGAAACCTCGGAATTTGCGATTAATATGTCAAACCAGCGTTTTTGGGAAGCACCTGTGCAGCGTTATATCGATGAATGTTTGCAAGGAACGGAAGGTGTGCGTGCAAAAGACTTTAATATGCGTTGGGTGGCGTCTTTTGTTGCCGATGTCTATCGGATACTGACACGAGGCGGTGTCTTTCTGTATCCGCTGGATTCGCGTGATCCGTCAAAACCCGCCAAATTACGTTTGATGTATGAAGCTAATCCGATGGCGTTTATTATCGAGCAGGCGGGTGGCGTTTGTTCTACGGGACGTGAACGTATTCTGGATATTAAACCGTCCGGTGTTCATCAACGGGTGCCGGTGGTTTTGGGGTCAAAAAAAGAAGTTGAGCGTATCATCAGCTATCATGGGGAAGGGTAGAGACGCAATTTGCACCTCTACCGATTGATCGATTTAAATCCAGTTATTGAGATTGTTCGCTAATGGAGTGCTGTTGCTGGTCAGCAGCATCCTGAAGCACATTGCCGACTTGTTTAGCGGCATCTAATTGGGTTTTAAAGGCTACCGGTTCAGTTGTTTTAGTCTGCTTTTCTTCTTTACTGCATCCGATGAGTAGCATAAATAATAATAATGCCGCTATGCCATTGAATAAATTGTTCATATTAATCCAGTTTTGGTGTGTTATCAGGGTAGTTTCGTCATCTCAGCTGCTTTTTCATAATCAACGCCAACGCTAACAATAAAACTGGTGGCTTCTTCGATATCCATAGCTGATCTGACTACTTTTGCTTGGTCAACGATGACTGTGAATCCTGAAGTGGGATTGGGTGAGGTAGGAATAAACAAGACATACATATTGTCGTGCCGGTTGGTGACATAAGCGGGCACCCAAATGCCGGCGCTCGGATATTCCACATAAACAACTTCTTTAGCGATTTTTTGATCGTGCGATGAAAACATATTGATAACTTTTTTAAGTACTCGATAAATCGTGTTTAAAAAAGGAATTCGCTCAATGACATGATCAAAGATAGTAATTACCCACGGACGACCGGTCTTGACTATTTTGTAGCCTATAAAGACAACAATGGCAAAGCTAAGCGCGAATAGTAGCGCTGTATAAGTATAACTGTCTGCATAACCATAAACGACACTGAATAAGTCAGAAACCATGCCTTTAAGAAAGATGATAATCTGTAAAATAACAACAATAGGGATAATGGCAAGTATGCCAATCAGGAAGTAATTTAATAGCATTTTAGTGGTTTCTTTCATTTTATATCCTCATGATGAGTCAATAATCATCAGCAATTCTCTTGGATAAGTTAGCGCTGATGTGCTTTAAGCATTCTTTGAATGATAGGGTGTCCAAAAAAAACTCAATCCAATTATATGCTAACTTGTAGCGTAATGTGTTCTGTGTTCATCGGGTTAGGCAGCAATTTACTTGCTGTTAAATTAGGTGATAAGTAACCCGCTATATTCCTGTTGCATTGCTTTATAGGGTGTTTTATCTGTAACTAATAAGTTAGGCGGTATATAATCCGGCACTTAAATTCGATCATTACTCAATTCAAACCGGAAAAAGACATGCTGGGTAAGCTAGTTAAAATTGTTGTAGGGAGCCGTAACGACAGGCTGGTAAAGAAAAAGAAGAAGTTGGTCAAAAAGATCAATGCACTGGCTTTGGAATACGAAAAATTATCCGATGATGCTTTAAAAGCAAAAACTCAGGAATTTCGTGACCGTCTGACGCAAGGAGAAAAACTGGATAATCTTCTTCCAGAGGCTTTTGCTGCAGTCAGGGAAGCTTCTACGCGAGTGTTTGGTATGCGCCATTTTGATGTGCAGCTGATTGGCGGAATGATACTTCATGATGGCAAAATTGCCGAAATGAAAACAGGGGAAGGTAAAACCTTGATGGCAACGCTGGCGGCCTATCTTAACGCCTTGCCTGGACGGGGGGTACATGTCGTTACCGTCAATGATTACTTGGCAAAGCGCGACTCTGAATGGATGGGCAAACTTTATGCCTTTTTGGGCTTGTCTACTGGCGTTATTGTTAGTCAAATGGATCAGGCGTCAAGACGTAATGCCTATGCGGCAGACATCACCTACGGTACTAACAATGAATTTGGCTTCGATTATCTGCGCGATAACATGGCATTTAGTCTGGAGCAAAAAGTTCAGCGTGATTTAAGCTTTGCGATTGTCGATGAAGTGGATTCCATCCTTATTGATGAGGCGAGAACACCGCTGATTATTTCAGGACCCACTGAAGAAAGTACCGAAGTCTACATTAAAGCCAACGAAATCATCCCACTGTTGAAAAAACAGGACAAAGATGATGGCTCTAGTGAGCCTGGTCATTACACGGTCGATGAAAAGGTGCGGCAAATTTATCTGACTGAATTGGGTCATGAGCGGGTTGAAAGCTTAATGGTTGAGCATGGTTTAATCGCTGAGGGCACCAGTCTTTACGATGCAACCAATATTCGTATGATGCATTATCTTAGCGCGTCGTTACGCGGTCATGTCCTGTTTAAAAGAGATGTCGATTACATTGTTGCCAATGATGAAGTCGTTATTGTTGATGAGTTTACGGGTCGTATCATGCCGGGGCGGCGTTGGTCTGAAGGTTTACATCAAGCGATTGAGGCAAAAGAGCGCGTCACCATTCAAAATGAAAACCAAACCTTGGCTTCCATTACGTTCCAGAATTATTTTCGCTTGTATGAAAAATTGTCCGGCATGACTGGGACAGCCGACACCGAAGCCTTTGAGCTGAACAAAATCTACGGTCTTGAAGTGGTTGTCATTCCTACCCATCGCCCGATGATACGTCGGGATTTGTGTGATGTCGTTTATCTCACCACGGATGAAAAATATATCGCGGTGGCTGAAGACATTAAAGAATGCGTAAGTCGTGGACAACCGGTACTGGTAGGTACGACATCCATTGAAAACTCGGAGCGCCTATCACTATTGTTGAATAAGCAAGGCATTAAGCATGAAGTGCTTAATGCGAAGCAGCATGAACGCGAAGCCCATATTGTTGAACAAGCCGGTATGCCGGGTGCGGTCACTATTGCCACGAACATGGCTGGGCGAGGAACCGATATTGTGCTCGGTGGCAATCTGGAGGCAGAAATCAAAGCGTTAGGTGAAGATGCTACGAATGCCGACAAGGATAAAGTAAAAGGTATCTGGCTGGATAGACATAATCAGGTGCTTGCTACCGGTGGTTTACATGTGATTGGCTCAGAGCGCCATGAATCGCGTCGTATCGATAATCAATTAAGAGGTCGCTCAGGTCGTCAGGGCGATCCGGGTTCCACTCGCTTTTACTTGTCATTGCAAGATGATTTGATGCGTATTTTTGCTTCCGATCGTGTGGCTGGTTTAATGCAAAAATTAGGCATGGGTAATGGTGAAGCCATTGAACATCCTTGGGTGACGCGCTCCATAGAAAATGCTCAGCGTAAAGTTGAAGGGCGTAACTTCGATGTGCGTAAAGAAATTCTGGCTTATGACGATGTTGCCAACGATCAGCGTAAAGTAATCTATGCGCAGCGTAATGAACTAATGGCAGCACAAGACATTTCAGACATCATCTCCGCTATTCTTGCCGATGTGGTCAACGATATTGTTACCCAGTATATTCCACCCAAGACGATGGTAGAGCAATGGGCTATTGACGAACTAGAAGAACATTTGGGTCAGGAATTTAATGTCCATGTTCCCGTGCGTAAAATGCTAGAAGAAGATCATGGCTTACAAGAAGCCATGTTACGAAATCGTATTATTGACATTCTGGAACTAAGCCATAAAGAAAAAGCACAACACATCACTGAAGAAGTTATGCATCATTTTGAAAAATCAGTCATGTTGCAAGTGTTGGATAACAGTTGGAAAGAGCATTTGGCAGCAATGGATTATTTGCGTCAGGGCATTCATTTTAGAGGTTACGCGCAAAAAGATCCTAAACAGGAATACAAGCGCGAAGCCTTTGACATGTTCACTAGCCTACTTGAGCATATCAAATATGAAGTGGTTGGTATTTTGTTGAAGGTTCAGGTCAGGCAAGAAGAAGATGTGCAGGCTATCGATGAACAAATGCAGTCGCCTCGGGAAATGCACTTTGAACATGCAACGGCGCCTGCGCTGGATGCTTATGAACAAACGCCAACCCAGGACGACGAAGATACCTTGATTGCAGGACAACAACCGTTTATCAGAGAAGCCGATAAAGTGGGTCGCAACGATCCCTGTCCTTGTGGTTCAGGGCTGAAGTATAAACAATGTCACGGTAAGATAAGTTAGCATCACTGAAAAAATAAAAGCATAAACACCATGAAGGCTCGAAGGGTGCGAAAATTTAATTCGCGTCCTTCGGGTCTTTTTTGTATGGAAGTTACGCATTGACGGCAGCCTGATGTTCGAAAAATTATTAAACATTGTTGATCGTTATTTGGTGCCGGTACTGATCGGCATTTTTATGCTTCGTGCGGGCTTTCTTGTTATCAATGGTCTGGATTTGATTGGTGATGAGAGCTATTACTGGGACTGGTCACGCCGACCGGACTGGTGTTATTACAGCAAACCACCGATGGTGGCGTGGCTAATTGCTGCTTTTACAGGTGTGGGTGGCGATTACGCGGCGGTGGTACGATTGCCAGCAGCAGTGTTGGGCACGGTTTTCCTAGGCTTTTCTTATTTAACGACCAAAGCGTTTTATACGCCCAAAGCAGCGGCATTAGTGGTCTTGTTAATGTTGGCTATGCCATTTAATGTGTTGGTCAACTTTCTCATGACTATTGATTCGCCGCTGTATTGCTTCTGGATGATGAGCCTTTACTATTTGCGCCGAGCGTTATTTGATCAGAATAAAACCGCCTGGTTTTGGGCGGGGGTAACAAGCGGTGCCGCTATACTGAGCAAACAGGTTGCGTTGCTGATGCCATTGATGCTGATATGCTTTTTATTACTTGATAAACAGCGAAAGCCGTTATTTAATCGTGAATTTTTACTGTATGTGTTGCCCGTAATGCTATGCCTGATTCCGGTTGCACTATGGAACCAGCAGCATGACTGGATAATGTTCAGTCATAGCAAAGCGCATTTTGGCATGAGTGAAACCGTTACCTTGACAACCCGATTAGCGCAGGCGGGCGCTTTTGTGTTGTATCAATTAATATTGGTTTCGCCTGTTGTTTTCGTATTGATTCTAATAATGACTTATAAATTAAGCATTGGGTTTAATCAGTTAAGTCAGGATGAGCAATTTCTTATGCTGATGGGACCGGTGTTGCTGATTGGCATTTTACTCTTGAGTCTAGTGCAAAAAGTACAGGGCAACTGGTCGATACCCTTTTATTTTAGTGCCGTGATTTTATTAAGCGGTCAATGGCTGGCGGGTGCATGGCAGCAATCCCTTAAAATAGGGATTGCTGTGGGTTTTTTGATGGCATTGCTAACTTACGCATTGCCTGTGCTGATACCCCGTTTTAATCTGCAAAACACGGCGATTGATCCGACTTACCGGTTCAGACATTGGAAGACTGTCGCTGAAACTATCGCATTGGCGCATTACCAAGCCCTGCCGGACACTGAAAAAAGGGTTGTGATAGCACTAGGGCATCGCACATTGACCAGTGAGCTTGCCTTTTATCTACCCGGACAACCGACGGTTTATCACTATGAAGACAGTGGGCAAATTGCCTCGCAATATGAAGTATGGGGATGGCCAGAAGAAGTCATTGGCAAATCTGCTTTTATTGTCTCAGAACAACCTGAAACTAAAGTTCCTGATGATCTAAAATCGATATTCCAAAGTTTTCAGCCGCTTGGCACAGTTGCTAATCCAACAAATGCCAATACCATTAGTTATTATTTGTTCCTGGGTGAGAAGCTTAGAGCAATACCAAATAACCAAAAGCAATCAAGGTAAATGAATGAGTTTTTTAAAACTGGAACGCCGTTGGCGAGAACTATGCGTTCTCATAATATTAATCAGCGCGACTACCCCGATATTCTGGTTTACTGATTTTGACTATCAGGTGGCCTCGTTATTTTATCTGCCTAGTGATGGCACTAATGTCTGGCCGTGGAAACAATGGTGGCTTTGGGATTATTTATTTCGATATGCGACTAAGTTTACGGTTGCCATTGTGCTTAGTGCCGTGCTGGTTGCAATAAGCAGCTACGCCTTACCAAAATTGATACCGTGGCGCAGGCCGGCGATTTATATCGTGCTGGTGATTGCGTTGGGTCCAGGATTAGTCGTTAATTTGATATTTAAAGATCATTGGGGACGCCCTAGACCGGTACATATCAGCGAATTTGGTGGTCAGTACGCCTATGTTCCGCCGTTGCAAATGGGTCATACCCCGGATAAGTCGTTTCCTTGTGGGCATTGTTCGGTCGCTTATCTATTTTTTGCGTTTTATTTTTTATCGCGTAAACGCAAGGCTTTTTATTTTGTGCTAACGCTATTATTTGCGTTAATCATGGCGTTGACCCGGCTTGCAGCCGGTGGGCATTTTATCTCGGATATTTTATGGTCTGGTTATCTGGTATTTTTGGTCGCTTGGCTGCTCTATTATGGTTGGTATGTGCGTGGCTCTTGCGTTTCTACTATTGAATAGGCGGTTGCTTTTCGCCTGTTATCTTAAGGGTGACACTATCGCCGACGGTTAAGATACCGCATTGATTATGCAGGGCGTTTTGACCAAAGTAGACTTTATTCTGCCATTTTCTAAGGCGGTTAAGTGTCGTCAGTGGCTCTTTGCCGGTAATCGCGGTTACGGGATCTATCGTTGGAACCGAGCATCGCGAACACGGTTTGGGTAATCTAAAATCAATCGCACCAATGCTAATTTCACGCCAGCTATCTTCAGCGTAGCTTGAGCAGCCTGAGATAACCAGATTAGGTCTGAAACGGCTCATCGGCAAAGCTAATGACATTGCTTGATTTAATGAAACCAGCGAGTTTTCACTAATGATTAAGAAAGGAAAACCATCAGAAAAAGACGCTTGGTCAGAGGCGTTACCGTAATGGGGATCAACCGGTCTAATAACCTCATCGGGTTGATAAACCAGCCGACAATCCTGTTTTAAAAAATCACTAAGCCATTGATTAGCGTCCGTTGATACGCTGCGTGCGTCGCATTGGTCATGCCAAATAGTGCTGCGAATAATATCGCCGCCGCTCGGTTCCAGCGGCAGCGATATATTTTCCATGTTAGGTGCCGACAGCGTTAGCGTAGCGTTCGTCAGCGCCGTATGAATTAATGCCATTGCGGGTAACGTGCGCTGGCTGAGAAATTGCCCCGTATTATCAATGACCATCCATTTTCTATCGTATTGCAAACCGGTTTTAGTTACTGGCCAGCAGTTTACGTTTATACCTGCCAATGATTTAACGGGATAGAGGGTGATTTCGCTTAATAGTGTATTGGTCATGGGCTTTTTATTCGCTTAGGATAAAAAATACTTTGTTGTGTGTTGGCTTAGTCGGGTTTGGGTAATGATCGGATTAACCGCGCTGTTTTATCTAATACAGCCAGTGCATCGTTAATAACAGTCGTCCCATTATCGTTATCGGCAATGGCTTTTACCATTAAGCGTGCGCTAACACAAAGCCGTAATGCACTTACTGAGTTGTTCTCGCCGCAAACGACAGGTTGACCCAGTTGGCAGCGTAGGGCGGCAATCGGTGTGGCAACGCACTCATGCAAATTGACTGGTAGTTGACGGTAAATCTGTAACGTTTCTTCTGCACTTAAAGGCGTTCGTTCGACATCAGCATGATAAAGCAGAAAAGGAAAAATAGTTTGTAGCTGATCCCAGTTATTGGCGGCTATCAAAGGCTGACGATCAAGTTTGATTACAGGTAAGGGTTCGAAAAGAGGATCATCATTCAAACGCAGCTTAATGGTCATCGCAAACGCATGAAGAAAGCGGATGATAACGGTTTGAGGTAGTTCTCTAAATAGCCGTAATTCCTGCAAAGCGATTTCCCAACGGAATAACAAACCAAAATTGGCGGTTTGTGCAATGCCGGCTGGCATTGCCCAGTTTAATGGCCAGTTTGCACGATTTGAACTGGGGATCAGTGCGACCGGAAACGGACGCTGTTGTAACTGTTTCGCTGTTTTTTTTGAAAGTAGCAGCGCTGCCGAAAAAGAGGGACCAGTCAAGAATTTTGAGCCGGTTAGTGCAATCATGAAACCTTGTTGCAGATAGGCGTGTAATGTGGGTGGTGCAATACGGAATTGGCAGGCGTCCACCAAAACGTCAAGGTTATCCTGAAACTGATGATGTAGCGCCATGACACAACGCGGGCTGGGGGCGATTAAGCCGGTTTTGGATTGATCGATGAGAATTAATAAAACACGTTGCCCTACAGCAACAGCAGTGTTGACCAGCGACGCCACTTCTTTATCTATGTCGGCGGGTGATCTGAGCAGGCCATCATCAAGACGTACAGACACGGAAATAGCTTCTGGCGCATAACGACCGCTATTTTCAGCCAGACGGCTGCCATCCAGAGCGGCGGTGACACCTCGACCGGTTTCATTCGCTTCTATCATTACGATTCGCGCGGGTAGAGTGGCGCCACTGCCAACATATTGCGCCGCGATACTATGAACGTCGGTCCCTGAGGGCGAGAATATGACTTGGGTGGGATCGGGCAATTCACATAAGTGCAGTAATTCCCTACGGACATGCGCCATTTCACTTGCATAAACCTGTGCTGGTGATTGGCTGCCTAGCTTAACCAGTAAGCGTTCACGCCGTTGTTCAGCATAGTGGTAACCTGCTGTGGAAATAACCGAAGCCGTGGAAGACGCGAAATCCAGTAACTCTGGGTCAGGGTAGGGGGGACACCCGTAGGCATTCAAACCGCTTACCGTATCCAAGGCAATCCGCGCATCGCCATCTGCCGTTAAAAGCTGCATTGTGGTTGGCAAATTTGCAGGTGAAACCTTTGTCTTTGATGTTTTCACCGCTTTAAAATGTTTCTCGTTGCATGGTATTTACCAGCATTTGACGAAATGCAGTAAATACTTTGCGCATTTGTGGTTGCTTGTAAGGAAAGCGTTCGACCGAATCGAGGGCGTGGACAATCATGCAGCTGTCCACTTCAAAAATCAGCAATTTTCCATCGGGTGTTTCGCCACAATCAATACCCACATAATCAAGTCCAATGCGCTCATGGATACCCTGAAATGCTGCGCCATGTTTAATAGCAAAATCAGTGTCGAAATTAGCCATAACCTGGGCTTCCTCGGCGCGTTTTCCGGCATTTTCTGCCATGCCAGCATTCAAATAATGAATCATCCAGTGCTCAGAGATACCAAGGTGGCAAATAAAAGGGCGACCAGCGATCAATACAATACGGTATTTTTTAAATAAGCCATCCTGTCCGCGATAATCGATAAATGGCGATATATAGAATTCGCTATCGGTATGAGTCTGTAAATAATCGTCTAGTGCGTTAGCCTCTGTAATTTTATCTAGCCCATTACCGGCATGGGAATCAACCGGGCGGACAATAATGGGGAAGTCAACGTCTTCAAGTAGATCGCTGACAGGTATTGCGCCTTGGCTGATCTGCTCCAGTAGGTGTCTGTCTACGCGTACCGTTATTGGCATCATGACGCCAGGTAACGATTTAAGCAAACCACAGGCCTGATTGCGGGACAATTGAGCGATAGCTGCCGGTGGGTTAAGTACCGGTTGTTGCCATGTGGCGAGCGTGGTATCCAAGGTTTTTAGCAGCGGCATATTGTCATCAGACTGGGCAATCGCGACAAACAGAACATCATGATCGGGCAGTTGGACGGGTAAAGGTCGATCTTTTGTCACATAAACCAACGTTAGCGCAACATCGGTGTCTTCCAGCAGAAATTCAAGTGGCGTATTTGCCATCAAATCGCCAGCACTCATAAGCGCGCAGACGCGAAGATTAATGCTGTCGCTCGTGGTTGGTACGGGGTAAATTTGTTCGCTGGAGATAGCATCAGTTTGCATTAGCAAGGCTAAGTCACGGTTGCCACGCAATTGTAAAACGGTCGATAAGTCCATTAAGGTATTAGCGCTTAGATTGGTTTTAGCGCATTCAATTAATTCCGTGCCCAATGGCGCGAGATCCACACCAGAAAAAGCCATACGCATCAGTTTGGCAAGGCCGATTAACGGCTTATGATTAAGGTCAGTCACTATTTTTCCTGAGATTTGGGGTTAGTTTGTTGTTTTCGATCTTCTTGCCAAAGACCAGCGTGGCATCAATGAGTGCATCGATGTCATTTGCAGTGGTGCGATGGTTGACGATTGCGGCGCGAATTGCAAGTTGACCATGCAGTGTTGTTGTTGAGGGCGCAGCGATACCGGATTCCTGCAATGCGATAACAATCTCGGCATTAAGTCTATTGGCGGCTTGGCTGCGGTAACGAAAGCAAACGATATTCAGTGATACGGGGGCGAGTAACTCTAGCTCAGGCGTGGATTCGATACGTTGCTTTAAATACTGCGCCAGTGCGCAGGTGTTGGCAATCATCTGCCCCAGTTGTTCCGAACCATATACTTTTATCGTGAACCAGATTTTCAGTGCCCTAAACCCACGCGAAAGTTCTGGACCTAAATCACAAGGCCACGGCGAACCTGCCGCTAGACCGCGCGTCTCCCGACTTAAATAGGCGGCAGGCGATGCGAAAGTATCCAATTGATGTGCGCTGTTTTTTACCAATATAAAGCCTGCATCATAAGGGACTTGTCCCCATTTATGAAAATCGAAGGCGATAGAATCGGCGCGTTCTATCCCTTGTAAGCGTGGCGCAATAGCCTTTGCCAATATCGCCAGGGCGCCATAAGCACCATCAACGTGAAACCAAAGCTTTTCGCGCTCGGCAAGTTCTGCAATAGCGGCTAGCGGATCAATGGCGCCAACATCAACGGTGCCTGCGGTAGCGGCAATAAAAAACGGGATTAATCCAGCAGCTCTATCAGCGGCGATAGTTTCAGTAAGTAGTGCAACATCTATTTGATAATCTTCATTTACTGCAATCATTCTTAGCGCATCGCTGCCGATACCCGCCAAATCCATAGCCTGGGCAATGCTGATGTGAGCGCTGACCGAGGTGTAGGCCACCAGCCGCCGTTTTGATGCACTAATACCGGTTTGGCGCACCGTCACACCCAACAGTGCCGTGCGAGCGATCAGAACGCTGATAAGGTTCGCCATAGAGGTGCCACTGACCAACAGGCCGCCGGCAGTTTCAGGAAAGGCAAACAGCGTCCGAACCCATTGCAGCAGTTGCCGTTCAAGTTCGATAGGCGCCTGATCGCGCCCGCCCAAATTAGCGTTCAGACCAGCGGCCAGCATTTCTGCCAACATGCCGACCGGAGTACCTCCGCCATGAACCCAACCCATAAAACCAGGATGGGTGTTGCCCACCGCGTAAGGCAAAATGGTTTTCATAAAAACAGCATGTGCCTCAGCAAGATCGACAGGGGTATTGTCTAGCGTTTGCTTAAAGCTATCCCGGACAGTTTGCGGCATGGGTTGCCAGACCGGATGCTCGCGCAAATGTTCGAGATAATCTAGCATATCGTCCAGCATTTGATGACTTTGTAATCGAAAAGCCGGCCAGTCAGA
>CANNKH010000010.1 GCA_947504985.1 Methylococcaceae bacterium
GTTATGGCGGCTACCCAATAAACGATGTAACGTGCTGGCTTTTTTGGGTATGGCTTGTTTGATGTGGTCGTCGATGTTGAGTTTATCGAGCGCGTTGGCAATGGATTCGCTGACTCGCGCGGCGGCTTTGCCGGTGGGTGCCGCGAGTAAGATCGTCAGATTTTTCGGCGGCTTACTTTCCTGCTGCGTCAATAAAATCAACAATGCCAATAATTTGGTTAGGGTAGTGGTTTTGCCGGTGCCGGGACCGCCGGTAATAATGGTGAATGGCGCACGCAAAGCGAGTACGCAGGCGATTTTTTGCCAATCCGGCTGCTCTAATGGGGATTCCTTAAATAACAAGGCAAGTTGATCGAGTAAGGCGAGCGGTAAGTCGTTTTGCGTCGGTTGCAAGCGTTGCTGAATGCGGGTATCGAGAGTTTGCTGATATTGCCAGTAACGGCGTAAATATAATCGCTTATCTTGCAACACCAGTGGCGTGTTGCCTGCACCTGTTGTTACCAACGGGGATTGCTCAAGTGCCGCTGTCCAGTCGTTTAAACGATAGTTGTTGAGCACTGACAAGGCGCTGCTTGCCATGTTTTGATCGAGCATCCAGTCATCGTCATCAGGTATTGCCAGCGTTAAGCCCGGTTCGTGACAGAGCTTTTCTAAATCCAGATAGACTTCGCCTCTGTCGAGCTGGTGGCTGACTAAGGCACCCGCCCAAAGCACAGCAGCGGATGCTTGTGGGTCTTGATCCAATAAGAAACGTGCGAAGGCGCTATTAAGATGACTCAACCAGCCACAGGCCAGCCATTGGTCGATGTGTGTTAATACCGTTAAATGGGGGGTCATACGCAGGCTCCGTGTGATGCTGATGCCGAAAACAAGTTGTCCAACGCGTCGATGAATAGCTTGGGTGGTTTTTCGAAGACTCGCCCGCCGGTCACGCTTCGGTGACCGCGCAAAAATAAATACAGGGCGCCACCAATGTCACGCTCGTAATCATAGCTTGCTCCCAAGCGGACTTTCAGTAAACGATGTAAAGCCAGCAAGTACAGACTGCATTGCATATCGTAGCGTTTTGCGAGCATGGCGGCGGTTAATGCTTCTGAGGTGTAATCTGCGTCATGCTTGCCCAAGCTATTGAATTTGTAATCGACAAGGTAATAGCGCTGCTGGTGAACAAACACCAGATCGATAAAGCCTTTTAGTAAGCCGTTGATTTGTTTTGGTTGCAAGAGGGGTCGGGGCTGGCCTTGAAAGGTGTGTTGAGTAACGAGACGGTCTAAAGTGGGCACTGGAACATGATTGGCACCAATCAGAAACTCCATTTCAGCTTGGTAATTGCCGTCATGGAGTTGCGCCAAACTAATGTCGGCATCGTTGAGTAGCGGCATAGTCAACCAGTGCGATAAGGCCGAGGCGATGAGGTCGTGTTTGTGCTCCCAAATCGTGCCGGTGAAGCGTTTTTGGATTAATTCCAGTCTTTTTTCTGGATGTGCTTGTTGCTGCGTAAAGCCTTGGTACGCACATTGTTCGAGTAGAGCATGAATTAAAACGCCGGGTCCCGCGCCTCTGGGCAAGCTATGGACACCGGTTTGCACCTGGTTTGGCGTATCAAGCATCGGTTCAGTTTCATCACGGTGTTTATCGTCTCTCGCAGTTTCTGGCTCTTGGGTTTGCTCACCTTGAATCAGTGAGTCGGCAATGGGTAACGCGCTGTAACTGGCAATCCACCAGTTATCGGTGATTTTTGTTGTTGCTGTCCGCGCGGCTTCAATCTGCCCCGTTGCTTGCGGGGCTTGGTAGGAGATGGCGTTGATATTAGGCCATTCGGTAATCGCAATCGTTTGGCAATCGCCTTTGAGGTGTTGCAATTGCTCTTGTAATGCGCCGGCTGGCATACCGGCTTGCCAGCCCAGCAGAGAACCCATACCAGACTTCTCCAATTGACACGTTTTGCTTTTACCCGATTTAATCGGCGCAATGCCTAGCCAGCAGGCATATTGTGCCCGTGTCATCGCAACATACAGTAGTCGCATATCTTCTTGCAGACGTTCTTCATCACTCAAGACTCTAAAAGTTTCTTTCTTGTCCAAGTCGATATGTACATTTTGGCGGTCATCGTGGTAGCGATAATAGGGGTTGTATTGCGAGGTGACTTCTCTAAAACTGCAAATAAACGGCAAAAAAACCAGGGGATATTCCAGGCCTTTGGATTTGTGGATGGTGATGATTTTAATTAAGTTGGCATCGCTTTCCAGGCGCACGATGTTGTCATCTGACGCGCCATTGCTGGCTTCGATGGCTTCCGCCAAGTAACGAATTAACGCTTGTTCGCCTTCCAGTTGCGTGCTGGCTTGCTGTAGTAGCTCGGCTAAGTGCAGAATATTGGTCATGCAACGTTCGCCATTCAGGTTATTGATAAGCCTGATATGTAGTTGGTAGTCGTTGAGGAGTTGTCGCAAGGTCGGCAGGATGCCATCTTGCTGCCAGCGTTGCTGATAGCCTAAAAAGCGTTCCAATTGCTGTTCCCAAGCCGGTTCATTTTGAGCGAGTGCTGTTAAGGAAACGTAAGACCAACCGAAAGTGCCGGTACTTAACGCGGCGCGGACTTTACCTTCATGGCGTGGATTGGCCAAGGCATTTAACCACAGCAACAGGTCGGCGGCTTCGGCACTGGCGAAAATCGAGTCGCGTTCGGATAGATAAATGCTAGGTGTGCGCCGCTTTGCCAGCGCCTCACGCATCACCTTAGCTTCTTTGCCGGTGCGCACCAGAATGGCAATGTCGGACGGCTGTAACGGCTTAATCCCGTTGACCGATTTGAAGCCGGTGTGACCGGCATGGGCGGCATTTAGCAAGCGTACAATTTCGCTGGCCGTCACTTCTGCCATCGTCGCTCGATACTCAGGCATACCAATGGCTTCTGAGGTTGATGTTTGCCATAGTGTTAAGGCCGAGGTGGCTTCATTGTTGATAACCCAGGCATTATCGCGACCCTGGGCATTAACCGCGCCGAAGGGCAGTGGATCGTTGTTCTCGCTTCTGAAGCGAAAAGCGCCTTTGTTTTGTTGGTCGGCTTGCAGAAACATCTGATTAACAGCAGCGACCAGATTTGTGGTTGAACGGTAATTGGTGTCCAACGTGTAATGTTGACCTTTTGTATCTTGATGCGCTTTTAAATAAGTATAAATATCGGCGCCCCGGAACGAATAGATCGCTTGTTTGGGGTCGCCTATCATGAAGCAACCTAAGTCTTTATCCGCATGGGGGGGATACAACGTTGAAAAAATACGATATTGAATCGGGTCGGTATCTTGAAATTCGTCGATTAATGCGATGGGGTGTTGCTGGCGAATTGCACTGGCAAGTTGTTGCCCGTTGTCACCTTGTAGCGCGTTATCCAGACGCGTCAGCATGTCATCGAAGGTCATGCGGGCGATGCGTTTTTTTTCGTTTTCATAGCGAGCTCTGATCCAGTGAATAGCCTGTTTTATCAGTTCGACTTTTAAGCTGGGTAAGGCGGCGAGTTGTTCTTTTAGGTTGGCAATGGCTTTAAATCCGGGATGTTTAGGTGGTATTTTGCCGTCTTTAGTCAAGTTTGCCATGCCTTCTGGCGATAAATTTTCAAATCCTTTGCCAATATCGAGCGTTTCTTGAGCTGGGTCGGCACACCAGGCGTCTATTTTTTCGAACCAGCCACGAACGTAATCACTTCTATAGTTTTGCCCTGGCAATACTTTGTTTTTAACCGCTGTTTCTACGAGCGCTTTAACTTCGTCAGACCATGTTCTCCACGGTTGTTTTAGGGCATCAAGGCTTGCTTGCTTTGTTGTACAAAGGACGCTCACTAAGGTTTTGACGTCTTGGTCGGCTGCCAGGCTGTCGGGAATAGGGTCTGCGCTTTTTAGCAGTGTCTGAATCTGTGCGAGTAAATGGTCGGGTTGCTGAAATAGCGCATAAAGCGGTTGAAAATTGGGATCGTCATTAGCGATATCGTAAAAAAACGTCCGCCAATAATCCCTAACGACTTCATTCAGCAGCTCGGTATCATCGGTATTGACTTCTTGACGCAGCAAGCTGCCGCTGTCAAACGCATGTTGTTGCAACATGCGGTTACACCAGCTGTGGATGGTGTAAACAGCGGATTCATCCATCCAGTTGGCGGCCAATTCCAAGCGCCGAGCGCACATAGGCCAAGCCGATTTATCGTAATCAGCGCGGATGGCATCCAGAAAAGCATCGTTGTTAACGGCTTGCTCGCGAAAAAAACTCGCGGCCTGGTTTAAACGGTCGCGTATTCGCTCGCGCAATTCCTTAGTTGCTGCTTCGGTAAAGGTGACGACTAGAATATCGGGTGGCAAAAACTCACGCCGTTGGTGGTGAGTATCGGCGCGGTGACCGAGTATCAGGCGCACATACAAGGCAGCAATGGTATAGGTCTTGCCTGTGCCTGCACTGGCTTCGATCAGGCGGGTGCCGGATAGCGGAAAATCAATAGCATTTAAGGGGATTGCCGTCGTCATGAGTTGTCATGCCTATCAGTGTGTTGCTTGATGTGAATGAAAGCGGTTTGGTATAACGTTTCACTCCAGTATTGAAAAGTCTGGTTGCTGTCGTTACGATTCAAATCGGCAAAGGTAGGAAAAAAGCGTTGTAGATAGGCATCGTAGTCAACCTCACCGTTATTCCAATCATCGCCTTCGTATCGTGCAATGGCTTTTTCTTCGGCTTTATCGGGCAGTGCTGTTAGCCACGCGAAGGCAGTTTTACAGGCGACCGGCAGAGGCGATTGCATACCGAGATAATAGGCATCGATTAGTGTTGCCAGCTGTTGCCGTGCTATTTCGGACTCGATAGGCGATATGGTAATGATGCTGTCAGACGCGACCACCCAGGTTTGTAACGGTTGAAAATCTGCACAAGCCGCCAAATGTTGCAGCCAGTGTAATAACAGATTGGGGTATTTGATGCTGTGGTCTTTATTAATTAACGCTTGTGCGGTTAAAAAAAGTAAGCTGACATCGTGTTGGTTGTTATGTTGTCGCAAATTAGCTAATTGACCGGTTAATTGATAGCTAACGTTATCCCGCAAGCAAAAAGGCGATAGTTGCAACACATGTGCATCGACTTGTTTAGGCCAAGTGGGAAGCAACACTTGATAACGCTGCCAGGCGGCATCAACCGGTTCGGTCAGCGCGTTGAAGCTAGCTTTGGCAAAGCCGCCTAGCGGCAATTGACCGCGTTGTGCCATCGCGGTTTGCTGGCGGGCAAAAAAAGCTTCAGTATTATCAGACTGATTATTCTTTAAACCCTGCAACAGCGCATCGCTCAGGACATAACTTTGCAGGGGATTGAAGCCAAACGGTTCGCTGTCTTCACTGGTTACGGTGTCGTCATCGAAGCTAAATTTGAGAGTTTGATTGCAGAATGCTTTGACCGGTGCTTTAAGAAAGCGTGCGAGAGAGTCTAGTGATAGCGAGAAATAAACGGTTTCAAGCGACATGGCTACGCTAAACGAGGGGGCGGTGTTGGCTTGCATGGCATTCGCCGTTTCGTACCATTCGCGTGCATAGGTAAACAGCTGTGGATTGCGGTGCTCCATGACATAAGCTTGACTGAACGGTTGTAGCGGATGTTCGACAGTGATGGCTTGCAATAATGATTTCTCGCCGACTAATGCCCAGCCTTTATTGAGTGTGTCGCGTAATTGGCTGACGAGTACCGAGGGCGGGCGTTCGCTATTGTCGCGAATGCTGCGCCCAATCCAGCTGACATAAAGCTGTTGTCGCACTGACAACAGGGCTTCCAGAAACAAATATTGATCGTCTTGGCGGCGTGAGCGGTCGCCAGGTCGATACTGACCACGCTGGCTCATTAAATCAAAACCAGCTGCCTGTTGGCTGCGTGGATAATCGCCGTCGTTCATGCCCAATAAGCAAATCAGACGAAAGGGAATGGCTCGCATTGGCATTAATGTGCAGAAGTTGATGCGTCCGCTCAAAAAACGCTGATGCAAAGTCGGTTCATCAACATCACTCAACCAGGCTTCGCGCACAACACTAATGGGGAGTAAATCGGTGGCGATCAAACCTGCTTGTTCACATTGCTGCTGCCATTTATTAAGTGAACTGGTTAGTATTTCCAAGGTTTTACGCTCACGTTCATTGCTAACAATGAAAAAATTATCGAGTAACGCCGTTAACGTTTGTTGCCACTGTTGAACAGGGTGTTCATGTTTGAGCAAATCGGCATATTTTTCCAAGGTTTCAATCAAAAACGACAGGCCGCCTAACCATTGCGCCTCTAAGCCGCCAATTTCTTCATAAGGTTCGATTTGCCCAAAGGCATCGCCGGTGCCGACCGCATAACCCAACAACATCCGACGCAAGCCAAATTGCCAGGTGTTAGCCTCCAGGTTAATTGGCATGTCCACGGCGTGGGTGCGTTGTTGGGCATTTAAGCCCCACCGGATGCCAGATTCTTCTATCCATTGATGTAGTTTCGGAACTGCGGCTTCGTCGATAGCAAACCGTGCTCTGAGTGCAGGGACTTCCAGTAAAGCCAGCAACTCGCTGACAGTAAATCGAGATTCCGATAAATTTAGCAACGATTCTACGGCAATCAGTAGTGGATTTTGCCCACGCTGTTGTTGATCCGCGAGACTGTATGGAAGGTAACGGCGATCATCCGGTTGCACCAAATCGAATACGGCACGAATATGCGGCGCGTAGCGGTTGATGTCTGGCACCATGACAATAACATCACGCGGATAAAGGACGTTTCCTGTTTGCCGTGCGGCGGCAAAACGTGCGAGGAGTTGATCGTGCAGAATTTCGACTTCCCGTTGTGGGCTGTGCGCGATATGAAAGACGATAGAATCATCAGCGCTAGGCAGCACTATCGGCTCAATAGGCAGGGCTTCCAGATCGAGAATGGATTGTTGTAGCTGTTGCAACAGACTGCGCCGATCGGCTTCACCATAATCTTTGAACAAATCGATTTTGTTATCAGGCCAATGCCAGTTGGCATACTGTTGGATTTCGTCGAAATGATCGAGCAAACGAATATAGTCCCGACCCTGTTTACCCCAAGCTGCCAGTAAAGGCGGCGCATGCAGGTGTAGCTCTTCAACCGATAATGCTGAAGTCATGCCGGGTTTATAAGCATGACGGCGGCGTTCGGCTTTAAGCAGCTCTTTGTCTTCGATAATGTCCGCCCAGTAATGCTGACAGGGGTTATGTACAAACAAAACGATTTGGCAAAATCTGCCGAGTTTTGCTAATACCTCCAGTGATTGCTGGGGCAGAGATGACAGGCCAAACAGAATAACGCGTCTAGGTAGTCCGATAGGTGCTGCTGTCAGCGTGTCAATACGGCTCATAAATTCGGTATGTACAGCGGCACGGCTGGCAAATGCGGTAGCGTCAGCACCCAAATCTGCCAAAATCTCCCGCCACAATCCCGCTTGCCAGCGCTGTCCGTCCGGCATAGGATGACCTTCATTATGGATATTACGTAATATATCGTGACCTTCAGTCCAATCAGCAATCCAGTCCGAGCGATAGACTTGATATTGATCAAATAAATCAGCGAGCTGTTCGGCGAGTTGATAACGTTTTCGGCTATGATGGTCATCAGCCAAGAAATTGGCCAGCGTCGCAAATAGGGGGCGGTTTATCAGCGCAGGTAGCAAACGATATAAACGCCAAGTCAGCGGCGCTTTGGCTAACGGTTGTTCTTTAGGGATATCCTCGCCCAAAATGGTGCGGTAAACACGCCATATAAACAATGACGGTAAGGCTATCTCCATAGCCGCCGCAATTCCCAGCGCAGTATTTTGCGCTAGGCTTTGCTTCAGCCACTGTCCCATACCATTACTTTGCACTAGGAAAATTTCGTTTTCCAAAGGCGCAAGTGGATGTTGTCTTAGCCAGTATTCCGCTACGTCACGCAGTTCTTCCAATTGATTGGAATGAATAATAGCAATACCGGTCTCTAGTGCATTTAACGGTTTTGATTTAGGCATGGTTATACGTCCCTTAACGAGTTCAGACTATTCAACCTCAACTCGTGACTATTTTGTTTGGATTTTACAGTAACACCAATTAGCAAGACGTTGAACCATTTATCCAGCACGAGCAACCGGTTTAGTAAAAACATGCTTTTTTTATCCTGACAATTTATATTCGCTTGCCTTGCGGTTTGCACATTTCAGCAATGCGGCGCAAAAAATTATATATAATTTCAAAAACCTTGAATGTTACAATTGAAATGTTCACAGTTTTTACTTTGAAAATTGAACTTAATGGAGAAAACAATGGCAAGTATTCTTGCAGTTGACGATTCGGCCTCAATGAGAAAAATGGTGACATTTACCTTAAAAAGTGCTGGATATGATGTAGAAGAAGCTGTAGACGGTGTTGATGCCTTAACCAAAGCGCAAACTAGACAATATGATTGCATTATTACGGACGTTAATATGCCAAATAAAGATGGCATAACCCTAATTAGGGACTTGCGCTTGCTGCCCACTTACAAATATACCCCCATGCTGACACTGACAACAGAATCAGGGATGGAAAAAAAACTGGAAGGAAAGGCCGCTGGTGCCACAGGATGGATCGTTAAGCCTTTTGACCCTGACCAATTATTAAAGACCTTAAAAAAAGTATTGGGTTGAATGTTAGCCTTGTTTAATTGAATTTAAAGACGCACAGGTAAGTTTATGTCTATCGATATGTCACAATTCCATCAGGTTTTTTTCGAAGAATGTTTCGAAGGTTTGGAAGCTATGGAGGCAGGATTGCTAAATCTTGACATGGGTGATATTGATTCTGAAGTCATCAATACCATTTTCAGGGGCGCACATTCAATCAAAGGCGGTAGCGGAACCTTTGGCTTCAGTGTGGTTGCTGATTTTACCCATATCATGGAAACCCTGCTTGATGAAATGCGCGATGGACGTAGAAAGGTAACCCAGACGGCTGTTAATGTGTTGCTTGGCTCGGTTGATTGTCTTAGGGAAATGCTGACTTCTATCCAGAATGAACAAGCTATAGAAGAAGCAAGCGTGGCAAAGCATAAGGCCGCATTGGAGCAGGAGTTGAATGGGCTTGCAAAAACTGAGCATTCATCAGTACCCGCACCTATTGCGATTAGTGCGATCGAAACAACTGAGACTGATGATTTAAACGACACCGAAGGCTTTGAATTGAATGAGCCGGGCTGGAAAATTGCTTTTTGTCCTTATCTTGATTTACTTAAAACAGGCAACGATCCAGTAAGAATGTTTCGCGAGTTGGCTGAATTGGGCGAATTAACGGCATTGCCTAATATTCAAGATATTCCCAGTATTTATGAGCTTGATCCCGAGGAATGCAATATATTCTGGGATTTGAAAGTCACCGGTGATATTCCTATTGAAGAAATTAAGGAAATTTTTAATTGGGTAGAGGGCGATTGTGAATTGGACATTCAAGCGCTTGTTGTTCAAGCGACCAAGCCCGCACCAGCTATAAAAGCAGTTGATCCCGAACCCGAACTTGAAGCCAATCCAGAACCCGCGCCAGTTATATTATCCGTTTCAATAGCAGAGCCGATGGATAGCCAAGTTGCTGCGGTTAAAGACCCCGTTAAATTGCTTCAAACAGAAGCCGAGCAAACGAAAAATGTTGTACAAGTAGCCAGCTCCATTAGAGTTGATACCGCAAAAATTGATGCGCTAATCAATATGGTTGGGGAAGTGGTTATCACCCAATCTATGTTGGGCTTAGTCGGCGAAAATTTTTCAATGGACAAAGTTGATCTACTGAAAAAGGGACTCGCCCAATTAGAACGACATACACGAGATTTGCAGCAAAGCGTAATGAATGTAAGGATGCTGCCGATCAGCTTTGTATTTAGTCGATTCCCCCGTTTGGTGCATGACATTAGCAGCAAATTAGGTAAAAAGATTGAACTAAAACTGGTAGGTGAAAATACAGAGATTGATAAGTCGGTCGTCGAACTCATTAACGATCCACTGGTTCATTTAATCAGAAACAGCCTCGATCACGGCATAGAAATGCCCGCAGACCGAGTGGCAGCAGGGAAACCAGAAACCGGAATCATTGAATTAAGAGCCTATCATCGTGGCGGTCATATCGTAATAGAAATTATCGATGATGGTCACGGTTTAGACAGAAAAAAGTTAATTAGTAAAGCGATAGAGAAGGGTCTAATCGAAGATAATGCCACACTTACCGATAAGCAGACTTTTGAACTTATTTTTATGCCCGGCTTTTCAACGGCGGAAAAATTGACTGACATTTCTGGACGTGGCGTGGGCATGGATGTGGTAAGAAGGAATATTGAGGCGCTGGGCGGCAACATAGAAATAGCCTCAGAAGTCGGCAAAGGAACAACGATTGCCATCCATTTACCGCTGACATTGGCAATACTCGATGGTCAATCAGTCGCGGTAGGCGATGAAACCTACATTGTGCCGTTAGTTTCAATTATTGAGTCCATTAATATCACCGAAAAAATGCTTAATAAAGTCGCAGGCAAAGGCGAAACTTTCCGCTTGCGTAATCAATACATTCCTATCATCAGAATGCACAAAATATTTAATGTGCAACCTCGAAACACCTCAAAAATGGCCGAAGGTGTTATTGTCGTCGTAGAAGGTCAGGGTGTACTTTGTGGTTTGTTTGTTGATGATTTGCTTGGTCAGCAGCAAGTCGTTATTAAATCACTTGAAGCTAATTATCGTCGAGTAGAAGGTGTTTCAGGCGCAACTATTTTAGGCGATGGTTCAGTTGCCCTGATTCTTGACGTTCCAGGTCTAGTGCGTTTCTCAAGCCGTTAACCTATTCTCAATCAAATTCATACAGCAAGTATCATGAACGATAACATACCGCAAGAATCTGAAAACAAAGACCGAGATCAGGATCGCTACAGTAAAAAGCTGGATAACGCCGGACAATATCTGAGTTTCACACTAGGCAGGGAAGAGTATGGTGTTGATATTCTTAGAGTTCAAGAAATCCGTAGTTGGGAACCGGTATCTCGGATACCTAATGTACCCGCCTACGAAAAAGGCGTGGTCAATCTGCGTGGCTCCATCGTTCCAATTATTGATTTGAGGGAAAGATTTAAACTGAAGAGTGCCGATTACACCTTGCTCACGGTTGTTGTGGTTTTGCAAACAGGCGATAGCAAAAAATTACGCACAATGGGGGTTGTGGTCGATTCGGTTTCAGATGTTATTAGCGTCGATAAAACCAAGATACAAAATGCGCCTGATTTTGGCACAAAAATTAGCAATGAATTTATTAGTGGTTTAGTTTCTGTCAATGAGCGAATGGTGATGTTGCTTGATGTAGATAAGCTGCTTAAATTGGAAGATTTGGATCAAAATGAAAATTAACCTTCGCAAGGTCATCTATTTAAGATCATGTTATTGATTAACAAAGCGGAATTAAAATGAAAGTTAATTTGCCGGTAACGGATAAAGAAGTTCTGATGCCAAAAGGTACATTTTTGGTCACAAGAACTGATCTGGAAGGAATTATCATCTACGCAAACGATGCCTTTGTTGAAACCAGCGGTTTTAGCCGTGAAGAATTGATCGGAGCAAATCATAATCTGATTCGCCATCCTGATGTCTCTGAAGCAGTTTACCAAGACTTATGGGTAAACTTGAAACAAGGCCGACCTTGGAAAGATATAATAAAAAACCGTACAAAAAACGGTGACTTCTATTGGACAGAGACAAATATCTCGCCGATCTATACTAATGGCAAAGCCCATGAATACCTTGCTGTCCGCTATGCGGTCAATCGTGAAAAAATAGATAATGTTGGGAATACGCATAAACCACGTAGCCCAATAACCGCAAAATCGCGACCTAATAAAGCAGACGTAAAGTTCAAACAGATTAGCGAAATGGCAATCTGGAAAAAAGGTCTGTTGGCACTTACGGCATTGTTGTTACCTAGCCTTTTTCTGATGTATCGATTGGTCTTAGAGCACAATTACGTCGCCTTAACGACAGTCGCCTTATTAGTGACTATTGCTACGGTAATTGCGATCGAGTTGTTCGATACCATAAATAGCAGTCTGGAAACATTCATTGGTATTACTTACCGCTTTCTAAACGATAGCTTTAAAATTTCTGTTGATTTGACCCGAAACGATCAACTTGGTGATTGTTTACGCGCATTGTTTTCATTAGGTGTTAAATTTAATGCCGATTTGGCTTATAGCCGGGAAAGGGAGTCTCATCTTCAAGAAAAAGATAGAATAAATAGGGACTTTATCAATCAGGTTGAAGCTATTAGCCGATCTCAGTCTGTTATTCAATTCAATATGGACGGTACCATTGTTACTGCTAATGACTTATTTCTTGAGGCTATCGGTTACAGTCTTGACGAAATAAAAGGTAAACACCACCGCATATTCGTTGAACCTGCTTTTGCGCAGGGCACAGAATATCGGCAGTTTTGGGAAAGATTGAACTGCGGTGAGCATAATGCTGGTGAATATAAGCGTATTGGTAAAGGCGGCAAGGTGGTTTATTTGCGTGCCTCATATAATCCAATACTCGATAGTAATGGTCAACCGTATAAGGTCGTCAAATACGCCTCTGATGTGACTAAAGAAACTGTTGCCAATCAGACGCTTGAGCGTGTTTTTGCCGATATTGGCACTATTATGAGAAATTTAGCCAATGGTGATTTGACCAAGACCATTACTAATCACTATGACGGCATTTATGGGGAGTGCAAAGATAATATCAACGAAACCGTTGCTAAATTCAGCGAGGTATTTATCCAGATCAGAGATGCAGCAGATTTTATAGACAGTTCGTCGCAAGAAATCTCGTCAGGAAATAACAATCTTTCACATCGCGCAGAACAGCAGGCGGCAAATTTGGAAGAAACGGCCGCTAGCATGGAAGAGTTGACCAGTATTGTAAAAAATACAGCCGCTAATGCCAGTGATGCCAGCCAGGTGGTCAATTCTGCAAAGGACTTGGCAATGAAAGGAGGCAATGTGGTTAAATCAGCAATTACTGCAATGCAGGAAATTAACGAAAGCAGCAATAAGATTGCCGAAATTATTTCAGTGATTGATGAAATTGCCTTCCAGACTAACCTGCTGGCATTGAACGCATCGGTTGAGGCTGCAAGAGCCGGCGAGCAAGGTCGTGGATTCTCTGTTGTTGCATCGGAAGTACGAAACTTGGCACAACGTAGTGCGGCTGCGGCAAAACAAAGTAACGATTTAATCCAGAATAGTGTGCAAAAAGTGCGTACAGGAACAGCGTTTGTGAACGAAACAGGTGCTGCGCTTAATGAAATTGTGAGTAGTGTGGCAAAAGCCAGTGAAATCGTTGCTAAAATTGCTGCCGCAAGTGCTGAACAAACGGCAGGTATTGAGCAAGTTAATATGGCAGTAGGGCAACTCGATGAGATAACCCAACAAAATGCTGCTTTGGCTGAACAAGCCTCAGCCGCAAGCATCTCGATGAGTGAGCAGTCTACCAATATGATACATTTACTCAATTTCTTTAAAGTTAATTCACATTCACATGCTACTGCGCCAGGATCTACCGCTAAAATACAAACGACGCCAATAAAAAGTGCTGCAATAAAATCAGCACCGACAGTCAAATCATCAGTTGATGATGTCGAATGGGAAGAATTTTGATGTTAACGCTGCACTATAAATCTGCGGGGCCCTATAAATTATGACGACTGATACGCAAGCCAAAAATAATCAGATAGAACAGAGTCAGATTGAGCAATTTCTTACTTTCCAACTTGCAGGTGAAGCTTACGGAGTGGATATTTTAAAAGTGCAAGAAATAAGGGGGTGGGAAGCTGTTCGGATCATACCCAATACGCCAGCGTTTATTAAAGGTGTTTTAAATTTACGCGGATCGGTTGTACCTATAGTTGATTTACGCGAGCGCTTTTCCCTCGCCCATAGCGATTACAATCAAAAAACCGTTGTTATTGTGCTGTGTGTTAAACATCGGAACAGTACCTTTGTAATGGGTATTGTCGCGGACGCGGTATCTGATGTATTGGATATTAAGCTGGAAGATATAAAAAAAGCACCTAATTTTGGTACAAAAATTGATACGCGTTATATGCGAGGCATGCATGTTTATAAGAAAAACATGATTATGTTGTTGGACGTTGATAAATTACTTAATCCCGATGAGCTTGAGAGCCTTGATAACTTGGAGTAAGTGGTGAGAGTTGTCGCGATCATAAACCAGAAAGGTGGCGTTGGTAAAACGACAACTTCGGCAAACTTGTCCCATGCCATTGCGGCGTCAGGTAAAAAAGTGACGGTAATTGACCTTGATCCTCAAGGTCATTTGGCGGTATCTCTAGGTATTCGCACACAACAGCATGGCGGCATTGATGAAGTAATGCGGGGAGAAAAAACTATTCAGCAGCAAATTATTCAGGTGAGGGACAATTTGCAGTTAATTACTTCAGGTGCAAGGCTTCAGGAGATTGAGCAATTAACAGAAAATGGTACACATCGAGGTGATTTATTAAAAAACGCCTTGCAAACAGGTCTTGAAGGCCAAGACTATGTTTTTATTGATTGTCCTCCATCCTCTGGATTACTTATTGTTAATGCGCTGTTCGCAACGGATGAAATATTGATTCCGATGACCAGCGATTTTCTTGCTTTGCAAGGGCTCTCTCATTTAATGGGTACCGTGAAAAAGTTTGAAAAAGTCTTGAAGAAGCAATATACCTCTTGGCTAGTAATATCGCGCTATACACCAAACAGAAAAATATCGAGACAAGTATTGAATATTCTGCTGTCACATTTCCCCAACAAAATATTAGCGACAGCCATTAGAGAAACAACGTTACTAGCAGAATGTCCAAGTTTTGGCAAAACCATTTTGGAATATAATCCGAGAAGCCGTTCGGCAAAAGATTTCTGTAAGCTTGCAATTGATTTTATGGAAGGCAGGGTGATGTATGGTAAAAAATGACGAAACAGAAAATGAAAATAATAGCCTAATCGGATACGATCCACTTGCTTGGATGGATCAAGAATTTGAAGATAATGTGGCAGAAGAAATTGAAGCGTTACCATCGTCAAGTGATATTGATATTGATGACAGTGCATTTGGTGAAGACAATGAAAATGCTGATGCAGAATATAGTCAAAGTCCTGTTCATTTGGATGCCTCTTCAAATATCCAGCATGTTGTTATGTTGCATGAAAGGCTTAAGAAAGTTTTGGCAGCTAACGATCATATTGAAATAAATGCGTCAGATGTTGCGTCAATAGATACTGCGACATTGCAACTACTCGTTGCTTTAAAAAAAGACGCTGTAAAATTGCAAAAAACAGTTGTTTTTGATTCGCCGTCGCCAAGGTTTATAGAATCTGCCAAGTTACTAGGTTTGCGAGATATTCTTGGTGTTTAGATTCGAAAGTTGGTTATATCTTTTGATTGTAACCGACATTTTCGGTGTCGATGTGCTGATTTATGGTTAAAACCTTTTATGCGCTTAGGATAATCCAATCTAAAGTGCTAGGAAATAGTCTGACATATGGCAGTACAAGAAAAGGAGCGTGAATTTAAGTTCACTTTTGATGATTTTAATTTTTTAAGAAAATTATCGAATCAATATTCCGGAATTCAAGTTCCTGATGAACGTTTTGATATGTTTTATTCCAGGCTATCCAAGCGGATACGAAAACTTGGATTTAAGGATTTTAAGACATATTGCCAATATCTTAAAGATCATCCTGAGCTGGAATTTACCGAATTTATTAACGCAATCACCACTAATCTGACTGCATTTTTTAGAGAAAATCATCACTTCGATTACCTCCGTGATACTGTTATTCCAGAATTATTAATTAGAAATAAAAGTACACAGAAAATCAGAGTATGGTCAGCCGGATGCTCTACTGGTGAAGAGCCTTATTCAATAGCAATAACTTTAATGGAAAATGTACCGACTAACTGGGATATAAAAATTTTAGCTACGGATCTCGATACCGCTGTTTTGCGGTCAGCTGCGGGGGGTATTTATGCAGACGAACGCGTGAGTGGCATCCCTGAAGCAAGACTTAAGCGTTGGTTTATGAGGGGTAAGTCTTCACAAGCAGGCCAGGTAAGAGTCAATCCTCAATTACAAAAAATAATAAGCTTTAAGCAACTGAACTTAATGCAGGAATGGCCGATGAATGGCTCTTTCGATTTTATTTTTTGTCGTAATGTACTCATCTATTTCGACCGTGAAACTAAAATAATGCTGGCAAAAAGATATGCACAAATATTAGCAGATAAATCATGGCTATTTATTGGGCATTCAGAATCATTAAATCAACTTTCAACCGAACTTGAATTGGTTGCATGTACCAGTTACAGGAAAATCAAGTAATCTATAATGAGTAATAAGGATAATATCAATAGACCCTCTATTCCGGGTTTTGAAAACATAAATCGCTATTTGGATAATGCTTACGGAATTATTGCGGCAAAGATTTTGCCGGGCGAATATTATGTCACCAATGAAAATGAATTGATTACTACTGTTCTGGGTTCTTGTATCTCTGCCTGTATACGCGACAAGGAGTCTGGAATTGGTGGAATGAATCATTTCATGTTGCCCGTTACAACATCAGAAAAGATGAAAAAAGGCAATGAAGCGGTGGTCGGTAATGCAACCCGATATGGTAATTTTGCAATGGAGCATTTAATAAATACCATATTAAGCAATGGCGGAAAAAGAAAGAATCTTGAAGTTAAGTTATTTGGAGGTGGCAAAATAATACCAACGCTAACTGACATAGGTATTAAAAACATTGAATTCGTTTTGGATTACATCGATACAGAAGGATTGCTTCTTTTATCCCAAGACTTGGGCAACACTTATCCCAGAAAAATTATATATTTCCCCCAAACAGGAAAAGTCGGAATGAAAAGAATACAGGATCTACATAATGCGACCATTGTACAAAGGGAACGTCAGTACTTTGATAATATCAAGAATGCTCCTGTCGCAGGTGATGTGGAGCTTTTCTAACATTTAGGTCTATTAGAACCTAAAGGGTAAGACATGAAAAAAATACGTGTACTGATTGTTGATGATTCATTATTAATCAGAGAAGTGCTAACTGAAATTTTAAATTCATCACCAGACATTGAGGTTGTTGGTGCTGCTGAAGATGCTTTCGTTGCCAGAGAAATGATTAAACAGTTAAATCCTGATGTACTAACGCTGGATATTGAAATGCCACGTATGGACGGAATTACTTTTTTACGAAATTTAATGCGATTAAGACCCATGCCTGTAGTGATGATTTCTGTTCTTACAGAAAGTAACGCGGAAGTTACTTTAGAGGCCTTGGCTTTAGGCGCTGTGGATTTTATAGCTAAGCCAATAGTTAATGTAGAAAACACATTGAATGATTATGCAGAAGAAATCATTGCTAAGGTCATCATGGCCTCAGAAGCCAATATCAGGAGGATTGAGCAATGATTATTTCTAACATTGGCCTATTTACTTGCAGCAGCACTAATAATTGTAGGTTTTTCCGATATGAATAAAATACGTGTATTGATAATCGATGATTCAGCCTTAATTAGAAAAATATTAACAGAGGTTTTGATTTCAGCCCCGGATATTGAGGTAATTGGAACGGCAGCAGATCCTTTAATCGCTAGAGAAATGATTAAACAGTTAAACCCTGATGTATTAACACTAGATATTGAAATGCCACATATGGATGGCATCACCTTTTTAAGAAACTTAATGCGGTTACGACCAACGCCGGTGGTAATGATTTCAACATTAACAGAAAAGGGCGCGGAAGTTACGCTGGAAGCATTAGCACTAGGCGCGGTAGATTTTATTTTTAAACCAAAAGTCGATGTTGTTAAGACACTGAATGACTATGCTGATGAAATAATCGAAAAAGTAAGAACAGCGGCACAAGCTAATGTAAGAAATGTCGATTATAGGCCTGTTAAAACAAAAGAAGCAGATACGGCATCGAGGCATAATAACGAAACTGTTTTACCCGCGACATCTACAAAAAGTCGTACCCATTTCAGTAACAAAATTATCGCACTGGGTGCTTCTACGGGAGGCACTGAAGCGATAAAAGTAGTTGTGAAATGTTTGCCGGCAGATACGCCGCCTGTGTTTATAACGCAACATTTGCCGGCCGCTTTCAGTGATTCATTTGTCCGACACATTGACCTTGTAACAGCAATGTCTGCAAGCATTCCGCATCATGGTCAGTTAGTTGAAGACGGTCATATTTACCTTGCTCCGGGAGATAAGCATATGCTTGTAATTAAGGAATCAGGTAAGTATTTTATTCAATTGAGCGATGCTCAACCTGTTAATAGGCACAAACCTGCTGTTGATGTTTTATTTCACTCTGTTGCTCAATGTGCGGGCAGCAACGCTATAGCGGTTTTGCTAACGGGAATGGGGTCTGATGGCGCGGCGGGTATGAAAGAAATGCATGATGCTGGTGCTAAGACGCTTGTACAGGATGAGCAATCGAGCGTTGTCTGGGGCATGCCGGGTGCAGCATTTAAGTTGGGGTGTACCGACTATGTTATGCCATTGGAAGAGGTGGCAAACAAGATATTGGTATTGGTTAAACAGCTTAGAGCGAGCAGACTGTAGTTCGTTAAATTTTTCTCATACCTATTCTAATGATGAAGGTAGGCAGATAAATGCTACATTATATCGATGCCAACTTGCTATCAATATTCCTGTAAGAGTAAGACCGCCGTTCCATGACTTTTAACGTGTCATATTTCGCCATGTAATTAATTTAATATGAATAATCAGACCAAATCACAATTTGTTGCAGTTGCTTCTATCACCTCTGAATTAAGTGCGGTTATGGTGGTAGCCAAGGAAATTTCTTTAGCCGCAGCTAATGCTAAGGCTATTGCATTCAGGGCTGGAGATAAGGCTAAAGGATTTCAACCAATCACTGACTTTATTAATGAATTAGCTAAAGAGACCATTGAGCTGGTAACCAGCATAAATGTCTACGCCTTATCGTTATATCAATTAACGGTAAATGAATTTCGTAAAACTAATGCATATAATAAATTTGAGTTAGTGGCAAAAATGTCAAAAGATGCGCCTTATGCACAATCTATGCAGCAGCCGTTGGAGCACGCAAAACTTTCGATGGAGCTTTGTCAGAGGCAATTTAAACGAGATGTTAAGCAGCTTCTTGATCAACTCGAAGCGGTGATGCATCATGCACGCGCCGCCAGAGTAATTGCTGCAAACTCAAGAATTGAAGCATCACAGGCCGGTGAATATTTGCAAAGTCTTCAAGCGGTTGCAGAAAGCGTTGATAAGGCTGCGCATACCATCCATGATAATGTACAACGTTGTAGAATCGCATTATCACTTTACCGCAATAGTTGATTCAAGAAGGCATTGTTCTAATGAAAATGACAAAAATATATGAAGGATCGCATCAATGGATTATGTTTGGCAGGGATGAGAATAAGCCTGCTAATATAATAGATAGTAACCAATATGCAGTACGTACGGCTAACCGATGTTTGTTAC
This sequence comes from Methylococcaceae bacterium, assembly GCA_947504985.1. Taxonomy (GTDB): domain Bacteria; phylum Pseudomonadota; class Gammaproteobacteria; order Methylococcales; family Methylomonadaceae; genus Methylovulum. The sequence continues at coordinate 19,587 of CANNKH010000010.1, forward strand.
TTGATCCAGGCGGCTCTGAGCTTTTTGCGCCAATGATGGCGGCTGTTTTGCATCATGCTCCCGTTGAGCACATAACAGATCTTTTTGCATCACATCAAGATCCTGATGTTATTTCATCGTTAGGATTATGGGATCAAGCATTGTCTGGAGCGAAACTCCATGCGCCGGCAATCTGGGAAGGTTTTTTGCGTCACTTTGGATGTGAATCAATTGAATACGTGCCGATTCCAGATAATGGGGGAACCATCAAGCTTGAGTCAGTAGAATTACAGCTCATTCCTGCTCATTATTTGCATTCGTCGGGTAATTTTCATGTTTATGATCCACAGGCTAAGATCCTGATGTCTGGCGACGTTGGCACAGCACTGGAAGCACCTGGAGCGCCTATGTTTGTTGAGAATTTTGATTTGCACATTGAAAAAATGCGTTATTTTCATCAGCGCTGGATGCCGTCAAATCAAGCAAAAAGAGCTTGGATTGAACGGGTAAGGAGTCTTGAAATAGATATTTTAGCGCCTCAGCATGGGCGAGTTTTTAAAGGTAATGACGTAAAGCGGTTTTTAGACTGGTTTGATGCTTTACAAGTAGGCATCGCTGTGTAGTTTAGGTTCATCTTAAGGGCATGAAAGTATTATTACTTTTGCCCTTAAGGCAATTCAATCTACATGGAACAATTAATTTTTTAACTTATCCAATTTTTCGCTAACATTTTCATAAGATTTTGCTATTTGATCGAATGCGTTAGCAGTGGTACTAAATGATTGTGAGGCTTGTTCAAATTTTTTGATGTATTCACTCAAGCTTAGCGTTAAATCTGACCGATTATTTTTAGATGCAGGCGAAATAGAAAGTGTCTCGCTATCATCTAGCAGTTCGTCATCAAAATCTGAAGTCATTTGCGACTGACCATCCGTAGCAAGGCTATGTCGCCATTGCAAAAAAGACTCACGCGTAAAAACATAAGGATCAAGTGCCGCTTCATCAATAAATTTCAATGCTCCCTCCGCATTAGCACGCGTATTAAGCATTGAAAGAAGTTGTACAGGCGCTCCCACATAACTCGATGGATTTGCAGCGGTATCAAAAATTGCTCCCGGAATACCTCTTACCGTCAAAGGACCTAAGACCGGCAAAACAATATAAGGACCTTTGGGAACGCCCCATACGGCTAAAGTTTGGTCAAAGTCTTCATCATTTTGTTCAAGTCCGACATCTCTGGCGACATCAACTAAACCAACTAAGCCCAAGGTTGAATTAATTACAAGGCGTCCTGTGTCTTGGGCGCTTTGTTTAAGTTTTGCTTGTAAAACGTCATTAACAATGACATTGATATTTTTTAAGTTATTATAAAAGTTGAATACTCCGGTTTGCACAAATTGAGGAGTAATCCACTTGTAGGCATTTGAAATTGGAGCGGCAACATAATTGTCAAGATGAGTGTTAAAAACAAACAGTTTTCTATTTATATGTTCACAGGGGTCTACTTTACTGCTTGAAACGGCGCTTGTTGAATAACTTCCGAGTATAAGTACCCCGGCTAACATATAAGAAAGTGTTTGCTTAGTTCTAACGTTGCTGCGAGATCTTTTCATCGCTATAAAACCTACAGTTTTGAATAATTATCAATTTTTTCGTTAATCTTAGCTATTAAAGCATCAAAGCCTTCGCGTTGCAAAATGTTGGTGTACTCTGATCTTTTTAATGCCAAATCACTAACGCCGTTAGCAATAATATTGATAATACGCCAGTTATTACCTATTTCTTTTAACATATAATCGAATTTGACTGCTTTTTCATCAGGAATGTTAAGGTGGGTATGAATAACAACGCCTCCCCTTGTTGTCTCTTCTTCCGAATCAAAGACAAATGTCTCGCCGTCATAATCTTTGAAATTGTGTGCATAAGATGAGACGCTAAACTTACTAAAAGTATCAATAAGCTTTTGCTGTTGTGTTTCGGATAGTTTTTCCCATTCTTTTCCAACAACGATACGAATTATTTTTGTTAAATCATGGCTGTTGGAAACAGCATTAAATAACTTTTCGTACCTTCCTGCGTAACCTAATTGTTTGCCATTTTTCATGACATCAATTAATTCTGTCTGAAATTTATCTACAACTTGCCTGGCGCTATTTATGTTTTCTGCATGTGCGGAGTTTATACCTAACAACAACACCAATACCATTATCATATTTTTTAAAACCATCACTATCTCCTAAATATAGTAATTTTTAGGTTAAAAATTTGCCTAATTAATCAGCAATCTCTACTCTAATTGGAATTCCTGAGAGTGTTGATGCTGCAGTTTCTGTCGTGTACTGAGGTATGGGTTCTGGGATCATTTCGCCTGCTGTTTTCGGCCCTCTAATGGATATCAGTAGTGCTTTTAATGGATTTTTTAACATATCCTCAACAGCTGTGGCTTCATAGCCACAATGCGCCATGCAGCTTGCGCACTTGGGGTTGTTGCTGTTACCGTATTTTTCCCAAGGAGTGGTGTCCAATAGTTCTTGAAAGCTTGCTGCATTACCTTCATCGGCAAGTAAGTAGCAAGGTTTTTGCCATCCAAAAACATTACGAGTAGGATTGCCCCAAGGTGTGCATTCGTAATTCTGATTGCCAGCCAAAAAATCAAGATATAACGAGGAATGGTTTAATTTCCATTTTCTATTTTTACCTATTTTAAAAATACCCCGAAATAAATCTTTGACGTCTTTACCTTTAATAAAAACATCCTGCTGGGGTGCTCGTTCGTAGCTAAATCCAGGGGCAATAGTTACGCCTTCAACGCCTAGTTCCATTGCGTAATCAAGAAAATCAGCAACTTCCTGAGCATTTTCGCCTTGGAATAGGGTGCAATTAATTGTCACCCTAAAGCCCTTGGTCAAGGCTAGTTTGATCGCTTCAACAGCACGTTCGAACACGCCTTCCTGGCAAACGGAGGCGTCATGCCTCTCCTGCATTCCGTCCAAGTGGATGGAAAAGGTCAAATAAGGTGATGGCGTGTAGTCGTCGATTCTCTTTTTTAGCAGAAGCGCATTTGTACATAAATAAACATATTTTTTGCGTGAAATAATGCCTGCAACGATTTGTGGCATTTCTTTGTGGATTAAAGGCTCGCCGCCAGGAATTGATACCATTGGTGCATTACATTCATCCACGGCCTGCATGCATTCTTCATACGATAAGCGTTTGTCGAGTATATCGTCAGGGTAATCAATTTTACCGCAACCTGAACAAGCTAAATTGCAGCGAAACAATGGCTCCAACATGAGTACTAAGGGATATTTTTTAACCCCTTTAAGTTTTTGCTTGATCAGGTAGCTGCCGACTGTTAATTGTTGACGTAAAGGTACACCCATAAAAACCCCAAAAAAGTTGTGCAACGGCGGCTTGGAATTTCAAGCCACCCAGAAATAATAATAATAAGCGTGTAGTAATAAAGCAACAAATTTAAAGTGTTGACAAAAACATAGCATTTGACTTTTTTTAGTCTGTTAATGTCAGCGATTATTATAATGGTTTTATATAATACAAGTGCTTAGCTATTGCTGACTAGAATACTATCTTTTAACCAGTGACTCCATATTTTTACATCAATACTGTAAAAAAACTACATGCATTGTATTATTTTGTTGTTATTACCATAAATGCAACAGCTTAAAATAAGCCAGTGTTTTTATTCTAAAATATAAGCAGGCAATCCCTATTAAACTCAAGCATTATCATTAAAACAACATTGCTTTGCAAAATACCAACAAACAGTCTATTATTGTTATAAATTAACTCTAAAACTACACGGGTCAATAGCAAAAATATTATGAGCGCCACTCGAATATCTATGGAAAACCCAAAATTACTCAGTCAAATGTCTGATCATGACTTTCAAGCCACCCTGCTTGAAGGTGTGTCCAGAACATTTGCCCTTACTATTCCCCAGCTACCCGTTAAGTTATACAGCATCGTGGCTAATGCCTATTTGCTTTGCCGGATTATTGATACCATCGAAGATGACGTGTCGCTATCGCCTAGGCAAAAGCAATATTTCTGTGCGGAATTTATTAATGTTGTTAAAACGGGTGATAATTCGGAGTTATTAGCCGTAGAGCTTGCACCCTTACTATCTCAGCAAACTATCGCCGCTGAGCACACATTAATTCATGTATTGCCACGAGTGATTCAAATTACCCACACGTTTGAACCATATCAGATAGCTGCTTTGGCTGCTTGTGTAGAAACTATGGCTGAAGGGATGCTTGTTTTTCAGGCGCTTAATTTGCGCAATGGATTACCGGCACTTGTCGATATGGATAAATATTGCTATTACGTTGCGGGTTGCGTCGGTGAAATGCTCACCAAGTTGTTTTGTCATTACTCTGAAGAAATTGCACAAAACAAAGCAGAGTTACTTAGGTTATCAGTCTCTTTTGGGCAAGGGTTGCAAATGACGAATATTCTGAAAGATATTTGGGATGATGCACAGCGTGGTGTTTGCTGGCTTCCACAAGATATTTTCACAGAAACCGGTTTTGATCTTGGAAGTCTTTCGCCTGAGACTGACTCAAAAAACTTTAGAAAAGGTCTTGAGCATTTAATTAGCGTCACACAAGCGCATTTATCTAATGCGCTTAAATATACCCAGTTGTTGCCTGCCCATGAAGTTGGAATACGCAATTTTTGTTTGTGGGCACTGGGTATGGCTGTTTTAACATTAAGAAGAATTAGACAGCATCTTGACTTTAAAAGCTCTTCTCAAGTCAAAATTTCGCGTAACAGTGTTAAGGCAACTATTTTCATAGCCAAAACATTTGGTCGCAACAACGCTATGCTTAGTCTGCTTTTTAATTTAACCAGTTGGAGGTTAAAAGCCCCAGGCTGGCATTATTCAACCTTGTCTTCGGCAATCAATCCTGATAACTCTGCTTCTAGCCTTCAGGATAACGCGACTATGCGGCCGTCAAAAGCCAACTCAGATATTTAAGGATGCACCATGTTTACCGATGCAACTAACCGTTTAAATACATGCCACTCGCCAAGTTCATCTACGGCCATTCATTCCAATGCCTATAATCTCAACAAAGCGATTGAGCGCGCACAGAATCAGTTATTAAGTTTGCAAGACAAAGAGGGTTTTTGGCTGTTTGAATTGGAGGCGGATTGCACCATTCCGTCTGAGTACATCATGATGATGCACTATCTTGGTGATATTGATGAACCGCTACAGGCCAAAATAGCTAATTATCTGAGGGTTCGTCAGTCTGAAGACGGCAGTTATCCTTTATTTACTGGCGGTGTTGGTGATATTAGCTGTAGCGTAAAAGTTTATTACGCGTTAAAGATGGCGGGCGATGCTATTGACGCACCTCACATGACCCGCTTAAGAAATTATATTCTTAGTCAGGGTGGTGCCGCCAAAGCTAATGTTTTTACTCGTATTGCGCTGGCGATGTTTGAGCAACTGCCTTGGCGAGGTGTACCCTACATTCCTGTTGAAATAATGTTGCTACCCAACTGGTTTCCATTTCATCTTGATAAGGTCTCCTATTGGTCAAGAACCGTTATGGTGCCGTTGTTTATTTTGTGTACTTTAAAGGCAACGGCCAAAAACCCAAATAAAATTGATATATTGGAGCTTTTTGTTACTCATCCCGAGAAGGAAAGACATTACTTTCCGGAGCGGACGCTACTGAACAAGGTTTTTCTTGGTCTGGATCAATTGGGGCGTGCAGCTCAACCCTTCATACCAAAAACGATGCGTAACCATGCCATTAAAAAAGCTAAAGACTGGTTTGTCGAGAGACTAAATGGCGAAGATGGTCTGGGCGCCATTTTTCCTGCCATGGTAAATGCCTACGAAGCCTTGCTTCTATTAGGCTTTCCACAGGATCATGAGTATGTCGTAACCGCTCGCAAAGCGATAGATAAGCTTTTAGTTATCAATGAACATGATGCTTATTGCCAGCCCTGTTTGTCGCCAGTTTGGGATACTGCTTTGACCGCGCTTGCCCTGCAGGAAGTTGATACGTTAGCTAATGAAAAAAGTTTGACTCGCGCTTATGACTGGCTTAAATCAAAACAGCTTTCTGATGAACCGGGTGATTGGCGCATAAAAAAGCCTAAGCTTGCAGGTGGAGGCTGGGCATTTCAGTTTGCCAATCCTCATTATCCTGATGTTGACGATACGGCAGTTGTTGCTTTTGCAATGGCAGATTCAAAGCTTTCAGATTTGAGCGAATCCATCCATCGAGCAGCCCGATGGATAGCCAATATGCAGTCAAAAAACGGTGGTTATGGTGCGTTTGATGTCGATAACACCAGCTATTATTTGAATGAAATTCCTTTTGCAGATCATGGCGCATTACTGGATCCGCCAACGGCTGATGTGAGTGCCCGTTGCGCGATGTTAATGGCACGGGTTGCTTCCGAGCACAGTGAATATTTACCTGCTTTGAGGCGTACGATAGATTATTTGCGCAGTGAGCAAGAAGCTGATGGCTCATGGTTTGGACGCTGGGGCACTAACTATATTTATGGGACATGGTCTGTTTTAGTTGGTTTGGAACAAACCAATATCCCCAAAACTGACGTGCTTTTTACTAAAGCGGCAGCATGGTTAAAAAGTGTGCAACGGACGGATGGCGGATGGGGGGAAGATAATTATAGTTACCACGATCTAAGTTGTAGCGGAAAATATCGATTTAGTACAGCATTCCAGACGGCGTGGGCAGTATTGGGTCTTATGGCCGCAGGTGAAGCTTATAGTCCTGAAGTAAAGGCAGGAATTGATTTTATTTTGCGCCATCAGCAAACGGATGGCTTTTGGAACGATAAATGTTTTACCGCGCCCGGTTTCCCTAAAGTGTTTTATCTCAAGTATCACGGTTATGACAAATTTTTCCCATTGTGGGCGCTGGCCAGATACCGGAATGAACTTAACCGCCGCACAAGTACTATGCGGTCTAACGGCATAGATAACAGCGTTCTTGGCGATAAATAGTGATTACAGGTATTGTCGTCGCACTGCCTGAAGAGCTCTCTACCCTAACATCAAAACGGATTGATAAAGGGCATTGTGTTTTTATTGCTGACAAAGTGTTAGTCGCTTATTCAGGGGCTGGCGCTAAAAATGCGACGACCGCAGCTGAGTTATTGATTAATAAGGGGGCAACCCAGCTCATCAGCTGGGGATGTGCGGCAGCACTGGATATGAGATTAAAGCCAGGTGATCTTACCTTGGCAGATAACTTGATTGATGTTGATGATACTGAAATTGCTATTAACAGTAGCTGGCGCGAATATGCTAATAATTTGCTAGCACCTTATCTTAAAATTCATACTGGTAGTTTGACTGAAAGCACAAATATAATCTCGTCTAGCCGAGAAAAGCTGCATTTGCAATTAATCACCGAAGCCATCGCGCTCGATATGGAAAGTGTCGCTATCGCCAAGGCAGCAATAAAAAAAAATCTGCCTTTTCTTGCCATCAGAGCGATTGTTGATCCAGCAGATATGGACATGCCAAGAGCGGTTAGTTACGCGGCTAATGCTGAAGGTGATATTGTCCTCAGTCGTTTATTGCTATTTATTTTCCTGCATCCCGCTGAATTGCTTGGATTGATTCGCCTAGGTGTTTATTTTAATGCCGCTAAATCGACATTAAAACAAGTCGCCAAAACACTTGATGTATTAACCGATTTCTCAAACATGCCCAAATGAGGTTTCGGTCACAAACCTGAATTTTATTTCCTGAACCTTGCCACTGTAATGACCATGACTTTCAGTATCGCCGAACTTTTTGCCCAACACAGCACCGATAAATTTGATTTGCACGAGCAGTTTCTCAATAACCAAATGGTCAGGGTATTAAAAACCATTGGTTATGACCGCCATTATAAAAAAGCACGCGGTCAATATTTATATGACCAAAATGATACAGAATATTTGGACTTGCTCAGTGGCTTTGGTGTTTTTGCGATTGGTCGTAACCACCCTACCGTCATTAGCGCCTTGCAAGAAACCTTGACTCTTGAATTACCTAATCTGGTTCAGCTTGATGTCTCTGTTCTTAGTGGTTTGCTTGCGCAAGAGCTGTTAAAAACAACGCCCGACAATCTTAGCAA
>CANNKH010000011.1 GCA_947504985.1 Methylococcaceae bacterium
ATCGTCAGCACTCATTCTAAATCAGAAGGTGTCATTCCAAAATGGCAGTTTCTAAATAACGATGGCGAATTGGAAGTTGCCATTGGCGATGAAATCGAAGTTGCCCTTGATTTATTTGAAGATGGTTTAGGTGCAACGCTTCTTTCCCGGGATAAAGCAAAGAAAAATAAAGCTTGGTATGAACTGGAAACGGCGTTTGAAAAAGAAGCAACGATTGTGGGTCGTATTACCGGTAAAGTTCGTGGCGGTTTTACCGTTGCTGTCGGTGCATTGCGTGCTTTCTTACCCGGTTCATTAGTCGATGTCAGGCCAATTCGCGATACCACTTTCCTAGAAAATCGTGACCTTGATTTTAAAGTTATCAAAATTGATCAAAAGCGTAATAACGTTGTTCTGTCTCGTCGCGCTGTGGTTGAAAAAGAATACAGTGCAGAACGTGAAGAATTACTGAAAACACTTGAAGAAGGCGCAACGGTTGTCGGTGTGGTTAAAAATCTGACCGATTACGGCGCATTCATTGATCTGGGCGGTATTGACGGTCTATTGCATATTACCGATATGGCATGGCGACGTGTACGTCATCCCTCCGAGTGTGTGGAAATCGGTCAGGAAATTAAAGTTAAAGTGCTGAAATACGATAAGGAAAAAAATCGTGTTTCTCTAGGCATGAAGCAAATGAACGAAGATCCTTGGCAAAACATTGCCCGCCGTTACCCTGCCGGTACGCGCGTGTTCGGTAAAGTCAATAATCTTACTGACTATGGCTGTTTTGTTGAAATAGAAGAAGGCGTTGAAGGTTTAGTTCACGTTTCTGAAATGGACTGGACTAATAAAAACGTTAATCCTTCTAAGCTTGTACAATTAGGTGATGAAGTTGAAATCATGGTTCTGGAAATTGACGAAGAGCGCCGTCGTATTTCATTAGGCATGAAACAATGCAAAACCAATCCTTGGGATGAATTCGCTGCAACACATAATAAAGGCGATAAAATTTCAGGAAAAATTAAATCGATTACTGATTTCGGTATTTTCATTGGTTTGGATGGTGGTATTGACGGTCTGGTTCACATGTCTGATATTTCTTGGGCAGAAGATGGCGAAGCCTCGGTGCGTGAATTCAAAAAAGGTGATGAACTCGAAACGGTTATTCTGGCAGTTGATTCTGAGCGTGAACGTATTTCTTTAGGTATCAAACAATTGGAACAAGATCCTTTCCAAAACTTCCTCGCTAAGCATGAGAAAGGCAGTATGGTAAAGGGAACAATCAAAGAAGTTGATGCAAAAGGTGCTGTGGTTACGTTAGCAGATTATGTTGAAGGTTATATTCGTGCCTCTGAAATTCAACGGGATCGCGTTGAAGATGCGCGTACCTTATTAAAAGAAGGCGATACCGTAGATGCCAAGTTTATCGGTGTAGATAAGAAGAGCAAATCAATTTCCTTATCAATCAAAGCAAAAGAGCAAGACGAAGAAACCCACACCATAAAAGATCATTCTCAGCAATCAGTTGGTTCTCCGACATTTGCTGATATCTTTAAGCAAATGGAAAAATAAAACTATCAAGGCGAGGGTGTATGCAGATATACCCTCTGATTTTATTTTTTTTCATAGGATAGAATGTGACAAAATCCGAATTAATTGAAGCGCTTGCTAAACAACAACCGCATCTTGCCCTGAAAGATGTGGAGTTGGCGGTAAAATGTATCATTGAGAAAATGAATGAAGCATTAGCCACTGGAGAAAGGATTGAAATTAGGGGTTTTGGCAGTTTTTCTCTGCACTTGCGCCCACCGCGTGTAGGTCGTAATCCTAAAACAGGCGAGTCTGTAGCCTTATCAAGAAAATATGTTCCGCATTTCAAACCCGGTAAAGAACTTCGGGATCGCGTTGATGCTTCTCGCGGAAAATGTAATATAGTCGATTAATAGATAATCAACGCAAGTATACGAACAGCAACTATTACGTTGGCTTACCGTTATTATGCGTTGATTTCCCCTCTAGCTACCCTCATTACTTTAGTTAATTAGCTGCATGCTGTTTGTTGCTAATATTTGCTCATATTTTAATATCGAATCATCTGATTCTTATCAACTTCTGCATTGATTCAATGCAATACATAAACTAGAATCGCTCCTCATCATATTGGGGTGACATCTCAGCAGCTTGCCATTATGCGTAGGTTCAGCGTTAATCTATCAATTTCATCGAGGAAAAAATAATGGGCAATTATGTTATTCGCAGCATGATCCATTCCGAACTTGATATAGCACTCGATTGGGCAAAACAAGAAGGCTGGCGACCCGGGTTGTTTGATGCCGAACATTTCTATATCGCCGATCCGAACGGATTTTTTATAGGGTTACTTGATGACGAGCCTATTGGTTGTATTTCTGGTGTTAAATACAGCAATGATTTTGGTTTTATCGGTTTATATATTGTTAAAGCCGAATGGCGAAAGCAGGGTTTCGGTTTGCAGTTATGGCAGGCGGCGATGCACTATCTTGAAGGATGCAATGTGGGTCTCGATGGCGTAATAGAACAACAACCCAATTATCAAAAATCCGGTTTTCATACTTTTTGTCGTCATATACGTTATCAGGGGACATTGATTAATAAAAAGCCTATACCAAGCTCGGATGTCGTTTCGATAGATGCTATACCTTTTGACGACTTGCTTAGCTATGACAATCGTTATTTTCCTGCGCCTAGAGCCGGATTCCTACAATTATGGCTTAATCAAAAGCAGGGCACAGCGTTGGCGGTACTCACTGAAAGCAGAATAAGCGGATATGGCGTGATTCGAGCCTGTGACGGCGGATTTAAGATAGGTCCATTATTCGCCGACAGCGCTATCGATGCCGAGTCGTTATTGAGCGCTTTATTAAGTTGTATTCCTCAGAACAGCTATTTTTTTATGGATATTCCAGAGTTGAATCAGGACGCGTTGCAGCTTGTCACTAATCATGCTATGCAGCCTGTTTTTGAAACAGCAAGAATGTATACAAAAAATAATCCGGCTATTGATTTAAACGGCGTATTTGCTGTGACCAGTTTGGAATTGGGCTAGATGATTCTGCGAATTATCATTAAAAACTCATGAATATGCCGCCTGAAAAATCTAGCTCCTCCGCACACACGCCAATGATGCAGCAGTATTTACGCATCAAAGCTGATTATCCCGATACCTTACTGTTTTACCGTATGGGTGATTTTTACGAACTTTTTTTTGATGATGCCAAAAAAGCCTCACAACTGCTTGATATTACCTTAACAAAACGAGGGCAATCAGCTGGGGAGCCGATTGCAATGGCGGGGATTCCTTATCATGCCGCAGAAGGCTATCTGGCCAGATTACTGCGCAACGGTATATCCGTAGCCATTTGCGAACAAATCGGTGATCCGGCAACCTCCAAAGGCCCCGTTGAACGCAAAGTGGTGCGTATTATTACGCCAGGCACGGTAACGGATGAAGCGTTGCTGGAAGACCGCAAGGACAATCTACTGGTAGCGTTGTGTTCCTGCCAGCATCAACACGGTATTGCCAGCCTAGATTTGGGTAGCGGTCGGTTTGTATTACAGCAAGTGAATTCGGACGATCAATTGCTCAGCGAATTGAGTCGTATCAATCCCGCTGAATTATTATTTAGCGAAGATTGGGTTTTGCCCGAAGCTTTAAAGCAGCGTAGCGGTCTGTGCCGCAGACCGCCTTGGCATTTTGATGAGATAAGCGCCAGACAACGGGTGCTGACACAATTTAATACGCTGGATTTAAAAGGCTTCGGTTGTGAAGCTATGCCTATTGCGATTGCTGCTGCGGGGGCTTTATTGCAGTATGTTAAAGACACCCAGCAAAGTACGTTGCCCCATATTCAAGGGTTACGCATTGAAAGTAGTGATGACAGTATTGCGTTGGATGCGGCCAGTCGACGCAATCTTGAATTGGACACGCATCCCTCAGGATACACACAATACACTTTGTTCGGTGTGCTCGATAAAACTGCGACAGCAATGGGCAGTCGTTGTTTAAGGCGCTGGCTCAATAGACCACTACGCAATCATGTCACGTTAAATGAGCGTTACGCTTGTGTCGATGCACTACTCAATGACCGCTTATATTGCGATGTGCAAACGCATTTGCAGCAGGTTGGCGATATTGAACGGGTCAGTTCGCGTATCGCTTTAAAATCGGCGCGCCCTCGTGATTTGTTGGTATTGCGTAATACCTTGGCGGTGTTGCCGGATTTGCAGCAAACATTATCGAATAGCATTGATGCACAATTGGCATTTTTAAGTACCCAAATTGGTGTACAACCCGATTTGCTGGCGTTGCTTGTTAAAGCCGTTATCGACAATCCGCCCGTATTGATTCGTGATGGCGGCGTTATTGCGCCCGGCTATCATCAGGAACTCGATGAGTTGCGCTATTTAAGCCAACATGCCGACCAGTTTTTAATCGATATGGAAGCGAGGGAAAAAGCCGCAACCGGCATTAGCACGCTTAAAGTCAATTACAATCGTGTGCATGGCTATTACATTGAAATATCGCACACTCATGCCGAAAAAGTGCCGACGCATTATGTTCGCAAGCAAACCTTAAAAGGTGCCGAACGTTATATCACCGAAGAATTAAAACGCTTTGAAGACAAAGTGCTCAGTGCGCGAGAAAAATCATTGGCCTTTGAAAAATCTTTGTATGAAGCGTTGCTAACTATACTGGCTGAGTCATTGCTTCCTTTACAACAATGCGCAGCCGCGCTGGCGGAACTTGATGTCTTGACGACCTTTGCAGAACGTGCTGACACGTTAAATTTGTCACGCCCGGTACTGGTAGAAAAACCGGGCATTGAAATAGAAGCGGGTCGGCATCTTGTTGTTGAACACGTCTCTGAACTGCCGTTTGTGCCCAATGATCTGTTGTTTTCTGGGCAGCGCCGGATGCTCGTAATTACTGGTCCGAATATGGGCGGTAAATCAACCTATATGCGTCAGGCGGCGCTAATGGTATTGATTGCGCACATCGGTTGTTATGTGCCGGCAAAATCATTGACCTTGGGGCCGGTGGATAAGATTTTTACCCGTATCGGCGCCTCGGATGATCTGGCAAGCGGCCGTTCCACGTTTATGGTCGAAATGTCAGAAACCGCTAATATCCTGCATAACGCCACTGCAAACAGTTTAATTTTAATGGATGAAATAGGGCGGGGTACTAGCACTTTCGATGGTTTGTCATTAGCTTGGGCTTGTGCGGATTATTTGGCGAAAGAAACCAAAGCCTATACCTTATTTGCCACGCATTACTTTGAATTGACGACATTGGCTGATGAGCACAAATTTATCCACAATGTGCATCTTGATGCGATGGAGCATGGCGATGGCATTGTTTTTCTTCATACGGTTAAGGAAGGACCGGCTAATCAAAGCTACGGTTTACAGGTTGCCGCCTTGGCAGGTGTACCGCGTTCTGTGATCGATAAGGCTAAAGTCAAATTACAACATTTGGAAAATAATGCCTATATCGAACAGCAAAAAGAGACTGGTATCAATCAACTGGATTTATTCTCATCCCATGAATGTCATCCAGCGGTGGGTTTGATAGAAAATACCAATCCTGATGATCTCAGTCCTAAGCAGGCGTTGGATTTACTTTACCGACTTAAAAAAATGGTTTGAAACTAAACTTGGCTGCTGGGCAGTTCAGCTTATCGGCATAAGTATCTACACAAGTTTTCTAAGCCGTCATTCCGGCAATCTACCGGAATGACGATAATCAGGATTTGTGTAGATACCTATACGTTGGAGCGTGATAACAATAGATCACTATTCTTTATATTCAATAATTAGATTAATTGTTCTAATTATTTCGTTTTATTAAGGATACCAATTCCATTATTATTTCTCTTGCAGCAAGCAACCGATTATTGATAACAGGCCATGTTATTGGAACAAATCATTAATTGTCATTTTTGCTACTCTTTTTTATTGCTCGACACCTCAAGGAGATAATCATGCCATTACAACAATTAGTGAATCATTTTAATGATCGGTTCGAAAAGGAACATCATTCCAGTTTTCGCCCCTTTATTTTGGAAAACGGCTTAGTCAGTGGCTTGTTTGGACCCATTCGCATTGGAAGTGTTTTTTCGCCGATTCGCGCGGCAACCGATAACGATTCGATAGCAGGTCATGCCGCGCAAATCTCTGTTTCACCTTACCATAGCGATTTACCGGATGGGCAGTTTGGCGAAGTAGGTTCGGTATTTACCGATGCGTTAAAACAGCCCGCCGATTTTCAGTCAATCATCAGCCTTGATCGCTTATGCCGCACCGTACACATGTTGAATTATCTGCCTTACTCGCATATTGGTGGGGTGCTTTTTCTGGATGTAGATCCTCGGCATATTCTCGGCGTTAGTCAGAATCACGGGGTTTATTTTGAAGAAATCATTATCAAATGCGGCTTGGCTACCAAAAACGTCGTTATTTCAATGGCAGTCAATAACTTCTATGCGCTAAACCACAGTCAGTTACTTGAAGGCTTGAATAATTATCGCCAACGTGGTTATCAAATAGCGCTTAATATCGGCGATCTTTATTCTGCAAACGGTTTGGTTGATTTGATTGCCAAATTATCACCGAATTATTTGCGCGTGAATGTGCCTAACGCAAATACCGCTAACGCGAATAATGAAGTGACGTGGCCTTCGGCATTAAACGCATTAAAAGAGTTGCAGCATTTAGTGGGCGGACAAACCATCCTGCAACAGGTCGATCAGAAAGATCAGGTGTTTATTGCTTCGGCAGCAGGATTTGATCTAGTTCAGGGCAGTTATTATGACAAATTGTCGGTAGATCATTTAAGATGTTTGTAAGGCATTAGGGATGCCGGCGGCATAAAAATCCCTTTCAAAGAGGGGGGGCGTTTTGTGGCAACAAACCGCCCTACAGGGTTGCCCATTGTGGCGGTTGCCTATCGGCGAATCCGCCGTATTAATCTGAAAAACGCTGTAATATCATGAATGCTCATCCCCATGTTTTAATTTTCCTGTTCTCCTCCATCGGGCTGATTGCTTTTCCCCATATCAGCCATATCCCCATTAGCCTGTTTATCTTTTTTTATGTTTTGCTATTTTGGCGATTTATCGGCATTTGGCAGCCCCAGCATTTACCGCGTAGATGGTTACTGTTGTTATTGAGTCTCTGCGGTATCGCGTTGCTGTACAGCCAGCATCAGGGTTTGTTTGGGCGTGACGCTGGAACGCGCTTATTTTTGCTGGCGTTGGGGCTTAAGTTAATGGAGATTAAAACCGAACGCGATTTGTATCTGATCAGTTTTCTAGCCTTTATTGTTGCCGCCTCGCAGTTTTTATACACCCAAAATCTATTGATGGCGGCGTATATCCTGATGGTTTGCTGCGTCTTGTTGGCAACACTGGTCTGTATCAATAGCCGCGATCCACAACCGTTAGTCGCGCTAAAAAACGCAGGCATTATTGTGGTGCAGGCCTTGCCGATAGCCATTGTCTTGTTCATCTTGTTTCCGCGCGTTGAAGCGCCACGTTGGATGCTGCTTAATGACAAACAGCAAGCCAGAACCGGCTTAAGTGACAGTATGGAACCCGGATCAATCAGCGATTTAGGCTTATCCGACCAACTGGTTTTTCGTGTGAAATTTGCAGGTAACTTGCCGCCATCGGTTCAGCGTTACTGGCGTGGCCCGGTATTAGCGCATACTGACGGTAAACGCTGGACACGCTCTGCGAATAGAAATTTTGAGACCTTTATGGCTCAGCCAAAAGTTAAAGGTTTGCGTTATGAATACACCTTATTGATGGAATCCAGTGATAAAAATTGGGTATTTGCGCTGGACTTGCCGGTGGGATTCTCTACGTCGCTAAGTCGAAATGCGCATTACCAATTGATTACTTCGGAAAATCCTGATAAACGCGCCGAATATAAGGTGACCTCTTATCCTGATTACAACACGGGCTTGATTACTCGTATCGAATACGACAATGCCACCCAAATGCCTGGCGCACCGTCAGCAAAAATCAAGCAACTTGTTGAACAATTACAGGGTTTCAATAGCCCGCCAGAGCAATTTATCAAACGCTTGCTAAATCATTTTAGAACCGAAGATTTCCATTACACCTTGACGCCACCGTTGATGGAACAAAATCCGATTGAAACGTTTTTATTTGCAACGCGCTACGGTTTTTGCAGTCATTACGCCTCGGCGTTTGTGTATTTGATGCGCGTTGCCAATATTCCGGCGCGAGTGGTTACCGGTTATCAGGGGGGCGAATTTAATCCCGTTGGTCATTTTCTTGAAATCAGACAAGCTGATGCCCATGCTTGGGCAGAAGTCTGGTTGGAAAATAAAGGTTGGATCAGATTTGATCCCACGGCCGCCATTGCACCCGAGCGTATAGAAAAAAACGTCAATCTCGATGAATTGGCATTAGGTAGCGAGATTCGTTTTGCCTCCGGCGACGATGCCTTAGCGGCTTCTCGTTGGTTAAAACAAGCACATCAACTTTGGAGTCATGTTGATTACAACTGGCAGCGTTGGGTCATTAACTACAACAGCCGTAACCAGTCCAAATTCTTGTCGTCACTCGGCGTGGACACTATCAAAATGATGATGTACTGGATGATAGCTGGTATCGGCGTGATAACGGCGATACTCAGCTTAATTCTGCTGCGCCAAAAACAGAAAGCGATTGACCGAAGCTTGCGAGTTTATAACCGATTTTGTCAAAAACTCGCCAAACGCGGCTTAACAAGAGGTCTTGCCGAAGGGGAAAGGGATTTTGCCGAACGCGTTAAAGCAAAGCTGCCAGCACTGGCTAATGACATCGAGCAAATCACTGGTATTTTTATCAAATTACGTTACGGCAGAGTATCAACGCCAGAAGACCTTAAGCAGTTTATGCAGTGGGTTAAGCTGTTTAAGGTTTGATTTACCTAATTAAATAAGGGGGTTACCAAGACGGGATAGATTAAAGTTAAGTCGTTCGCTGAGCGGACTTGTGCTGAGCACTGTCGAAGTAGTCGAAGCGAGCAACTCGCTTTGTTACCGCTCAGCCAGCGGTCGTTTGTTAAATGGCTAAATCAACCGTGTTTTTTTGAAAACAGGATTATCAATTGTAATTGTACTTTAATACTGATAGTTTGTTTCCCACTCAAAAATACCTTTCAATAACAGTTGTTATTTATGTCTATTTATCGAATATTGGTTGCTATCAGTTACTGTTTCTGTCTTTCGGCGCAGGCTGAAGACACGACACCGTTGCCTGCAAAAGCTACCGATGAACAAGACTTGCTGTTTAGCGAATTGCCGTCTGTATTTACCGCTTCGCGTCACGAGCAACCCGTGACCAAGGCACCCGCTTCGATTGACATCATCAATTCGGAACAAATCAAGCGCTATGGTTGGCGGACAGTTTCCGCCATGCTGGGCAGTTTGCCGGGTTTTATCAGCACTTATGATCGCGCCTACCACCACAACGGTGTGCGTGGCTTTGCCCCGCCTGGTGATTACAACACCCGTATCCTGGTGTTAATTGATGGGCATCGGGTGAATGAGAGTTTGCAAGACTATGCCGGACTGGGTCAGGATTTTCTGGTTGACATGGAAAACATCGAACGGGTTGAAGTAGTGCGTGGACCTGCATCATCGCTTTACGGTAGTAGCGCCTTGTTTGCCGTCGTCAATGTAATTACCCAACGCGGCCGCGATTTGCAAGGCGTGCGTACCTCCGCTGACTTAGCCAGCTATGGTACGCATCGCGGCCAGCTCAGCTATGGCAAGAAATTTGCCAACGGTCTGGAAACTTTCCTGTCTGCTAGTCATTATCATAGCGATGGTCGCGAAAATTTGAACTTCCCCGGCCTAGGGACGGCGCATAACCTGGATGAGGATGAGGTTCAGCGTGTGCATGGCAAACTGACTTGGGAAGATTTTACCTTCAGCGGTAGTTGGATGAGTCGCAAAAAATATTTACCCACCGGAACAACAGGAACGACTTTTGGTGAACCTAATGTCTATTACCATGATCGCCGCGCTTACGCCGACCTGAATTACCAGCACCATTTTGAAGGTGACTGGGCTGTTACTGGTCGCGCCTTCTGGGACAGCTATGAATTTGATGATGATTTGCCTTATCAACTCTCGGCATCACAAACGATAGTCAACGAAGACCGGTGGCAGGGACAATGGTTTGGTGGTGAGTTGTTATTAAGTCACACTTTTTTTGATGCTCATCGACTGACGCTGGGTAGCGAATTTCGGCATAATTACCAAGAATTGATGACGAATCAGGATGTCAATCCTTCTTATGTTTATGCTAATAATAATCAGAGCACTAGCATTGTCGGTGTCTATGTACAGGATGAATGGACGATTCTTGATAACCTGAGTCTGCAAGCCGGTGGTCGTTACGATCATTACGATAACTTCGGTGGTACTTTCAATCCCCGTCTCGGTCTGATTTATGAGCCACGGGATGGCACGACCTTAAAACTGTTATACGGCACTGCTTTTCGTGCCCCCAATGCTTTCGAAACGGCTTACACTTGTTGTATAGCTTCAACGCCCTGGATTGGCAATTCTTCGCTAAGGCCGGAACACATCGAAACCTATGAAATTGTGTGGGAACAGCGCTTAAATCAATATTTTGATCTGCGCGTCAGCCCGTACTACAACCGTTTGACCGACCTGATTAGCTTACGGATTGCTGATACGGGGGTCAGACAATTTCAAAACCAAGGCAATGCCGAAGCGCACGGTCTGGAAACCCAATTAAAAGGTCATTATGAAAATATTGAGGGGCGGCTGAGCCATACTTACCAAGAGAGTCGAATCGGTGGTTACGCCACGTCACCTAATGCCCCATTGCACATGATTAAATTAAATCTTAGTGCGCCGCTTTGGCAGGACAAGCTGTTTGCCGGCTTGGAAGTGCAATATGTTAGTTCTCGTGCCACCACCATCGGTAATCGAGTGTCCAACTATTCCATTACCAATCTGACCTTGTTATCTCGCCACTGGCTGCCGGGTTTGGAGCTCACTGGCGGTTTGTATAACTTGTTTGATGAACACTATGTTGACCCTGCCAGCCCGCCATTGTCGCCCGATGTCATCTCACAGGATGGACGTAACTTCCGAGTCCGAATGAGCTACGAATTTTAATGCGGCAGTTTAATTTAAGGTACGCTGCATTGAAAAGGAATGAGTACAACACACTTCGTTGTGTCTGTGCCATGACTGCCCGTCCTCAAAGGACTGGCAGTCATTATCTTGCCGAAGTTATTTCATGCTCATTTCTAAGTCGATTAGGTTGGCTACTCGCCAGCCTAACCATCCCCGCTTTGGCCTCGGTTTCGGCGGCAACCGATATTTTGATTCTGCAAAGCCATGAAGGTCAACCTTATCAAATGGCTGTGACAGGCTTTGAGTCCAGCTTGGCTAATACCAAACTTGATGCCACCTATCAAACGCTAACGTTGTCCAATAACAGTGGTGGCGATGCGTTAATCCAGTTATTGAAAAACTACCATCCCAAGCTGATTATGACCTTGGGTACGCCCGCCACTCATGTCTCCTTGGCTCAGGTAAAAGCAATTCCTATTGTTGCTAATTTGGTGCTGGATACCGACAAATTACGCGAAAACACCAATGCTACTGGGGTAGGTTTAAATTTTATCGCCAGTCAGCATTGGTTGTGGTTGCGCCGGATACTACCGGATGCCCGACATATTGCGGTGCTTTATGACCCAGGGCAAGGGACAACCCTCTTTAAGGCACTGCAAAAACAGGCGCAGTCAGAAGGTATCGAGCTTATTCAAGCCCCCGTTACTCATGTTGATGATTTGCCCTCGCTTATGGAAGATTTATCACCCCAGCTGGATGCGCTATGGGCGGTCAATGGTGCTTCCGCTTATAGTGCGGCTGCCGTCCGCGAATTATTGTTATATTCGTTTCGCAACCGCGTGCCATTAATCGGCTTATCTGGGCAATGGGTTAAAGCGGGCGCTTTATATGCGTTGGACTGGGACTATGACGACTTAGGCGCACAAGCTGCGGAGCTTGCCAAAGCTATTTTAATAAAGGGCATTGCGCCCGCATCGCTGCCGCCCCTCTCGCCGCGCAAAGTCAGAGCGGTGTTGAATATGAAAACCGCTGAACACATGAAGTTGCAAATTGCTGAACGCTGGCTACCCGAAATAGCGGAGGTGTTGCAATGAAACTCTTTAGTTCATTAAACATGGCTAAGCGTTTTAATTTGCTTAACGCCGCACTGATATTATTGACCGCATTAAGTGTCGGTTTTACCGTGACGTATAAGTTATTGTCTTTGCAATTTGAAGCACGTCATGAATATAACCTGGCTTTGGTTAGTCTGTTGGCAGAATCCTGTGAATATGCCGTCTACACCCACCAAAATGCGCTTTTAGAAAAACAACTAGCAAGACTGGCTGATCTCTCTGGTATAGCAGGTGTCGCTATTTTTGATGAAAACGGCAAATCGCTGGCTCAAATCAAACCTCTGTCAGACAGCGAAATACCCCAATCACTGAATTTTTGGCGTTGGTGGAGGAATATCGGTGGCTCTGGATTAACAGATATCGTACAACCGATTAACAGCAGCAATCTTCAAAATGAAGATGCGCTGTTTCTCAATGCTGACACGCCAACCAAAATGATTGGTCAAGTTCGTCTGACTATGGATCTCGCTTACTTCGAGGGCATTTTAAGAAATACCTTTTTGCTAAGTTTAGTGGTGGTGATGGGCATTTTATTCATTAGCTTAGCCATTTTTATCACCACAACAGCACGGATTACTCGACCATTGAAACAATTGAGCGCCGCCGCTCATGAGGTTATCGAAGGTCAATTGGAGCCGGTATTAATAAAAAGTGGCGGTCCCGAGTTACATGAATTAGGCAAAGCCTTCAACCTGATGGTTAATTGGCTGAGAGACTATCGCAGCGAAGTGCAAAGCTATCAAGCCATGTTGGAGCGGCAGGCTTATTATGACGAACTCACCGGCTTAGCCAATCGCGCTTTATTCAAAGAGCATCTGAGTCTCGCACTATCACAAGCTCAGCGCCGAAAAACGACCGCCGCCATATTATTTTTGGATTTAGATCGCTTTAAATACGTCAACGATACTTTAGGGCATTCCTTTGGTGATCAATTACTACAAGAGGTTTCATATCGCCTACACCAACAGCTTAGAGCCAGTGATACCGTAGCACGCATGGGTGGTGATGAGTTTATTGTCATTCTTAATGATCTCAGTGAAGTTTATGAACAGGCCAAAGACAATGCGGGTAAGGTCGCGCAACAAATTGGTCAAGCACTAAGCCAGCCCTTTTCCATCAATGAACATGCCGTCAATACCAGCTTCAGTATTGGTATTGCTTTTTATCCGCACGATGGTGAAAACGGCGAAGTGATAACGCGCAACGCCGATTGCGCCATGTATGAAGCTAAAACCAGAGGCCGCAATACGTACCATTTTTATGAACCATCACTACAGCAACGCGGTATGCGGCGGCTAAATCTGGAAAATGGCTTGAAGCAGGCGCTAGAGCTGAATCAACTGTCACTTAATTTTCAACCTAAATACGATACGCGAAGTGGCAATATCATCGGTGCCGAAGCTTTATTGCGTTGGCAGTTTAATGGTGTTTGGATATCGCCAGCCGAGTTTATTCCCATCGCAGAAGAAACCGGTTTGATATTGCCCATCGGCGACTGGGTGCTGGAAACCGCGCTGCTTACGTTGTCGGATTGGCGAAAATCGGGCATAGTTGACCACCATTTCCATGTCGGCGTTAACGTCGCGCCATCACAATTCTGGCATCCAGGCTTTGTTCAGCGTACCTTGGCTACCCTGAATCGTATCCTACCCAACGCACCAGAGGTCTTAGAGCTGGAGCTGACAGAAAGTTGTTTATTGCGACCCACTGAAGAAAGTTTGCGCACTTTCGCCAGTTTGAGAAAGGCGGGGCTTCGATTTGCTATGGACGATTTTGGTACGGGCTATTCCAACCTAAGTTACTTAAAACAATTTCCGCTGGATATTTTAAAAATCGACCAATCTTTTGTGCGTGACTGTATCGAAGATTCCAGCGATGCGACTATTATCCACGCCATTATTGCGATGGCGGGTGGTCTAGGGCTGAATGTTATTGCCGAAGGCGTTGAAACCATAGAACATGCCGACTTTCTTAAACAGGCAGGTTGTTATCTGCTGCAAGGTTATCTGCTGGCTAAACCCATGCCAGCCCAAGACTTTGTCGTATTTTGCCAGAATTTTGTAGATCATCCGATTCGAGATACCGACAAAAGCGAGTTAAGAATGAGTACGAGATACTCGCATAATGACGGGCAGTCGTGGCATTCTCCTTAGTTACTTTCCATACTCTAACCCCATCATCATTACCTCATGCAACCCGCCTTTGTTCATCTAAGAGTACACACCGAATTCTCGTTAGTTGACGGTATCGTCAAAATCAAACCCTTGGTTAAACGCCTTGCTGAACTGAATATGCCGGCGGTTGCGATAACCGATCATGCTAATTTGTTTTCGTTGGTTAAGTTTTATAAAGCAGCAATGGGACAAGGCATCAAGCCGATAGCAGGCGCTGATGTGCTGATTTATAACGATGAAGATCCAACTTCGCCGTATCGGCTGACTTTACTGGTTAACACGCAACCGGGGTATATCACGCTTACCGAACTCATTTCAAAAGCCTATCAGGAAGGGCAGCATCTGGGGATTCCAATGCTTAAGCGGGAATGGATAGCCACTAACCATAACGGGTTGATTGCATTGTCGGGCGCGATGGAGGGCGATATTGGCAAAGCATTGTTATCCGAGAATACCGCCTCAGCACAGCACTTCGCTGACTATTGGGCGCAGTTGTTTAGCCACTGTTTTTATCTGGAATTACAGCGCGTTGGTAAACCAGACGAAGAACATTATATCGCTGCCGCGCTTGAATTGGCTTTGACTACGGGCTTACCGGTGGTGGCAACCAATGATGTGCGCTTTATGCACAGAGAAGATTTTTCCGCTCATGAAGTCCGGGTTTGTATTAACCAAGGCCGAGTGCTGGATGATAACCGGCGGCCTAAAGACTATACCGAACAACAATATTTACGCAGCAATGAGGAAATGTTGGCGTTATTTGCTGATATTCCTGAGGCTTTGGCAAATACGGTTGAAATTGCGAAACGTTGCACAATTACGCTGACCTTGGGGAAAAACTTTTTACCGGATTTCCCGGTACCTGCCGGTATGACTTTGGGTGAGGTGATGGCGGTTGCCTCAAGAGAAGGCTTGGAGGAGCGCTTACAACACTATCCGGCAACGGGCAAGGGTACTGATGACGAGAATCGCCAGATTTACTACGCGCGTTTAGATACAGAGCTGCAAGTGATTAACTCGATGGGCTTTCCCGGCTATTTCATGATTGTTGCTGATTTTATTCAATGGGCGAAAAATCATCAGATTCCTGTGGGTCCTGGGCGGGGTTCCGGTGCAGGTTCGTTGGTGGCTTATGCGTTAAAAATCACTGATCTTGATCCTATCGAATTTGATTTGCTGTTCGAGCGTTTTTTGAATCCTGAACGGGTTTCGATGCCGGATTTTGATATTGATTTCTGTATGGATCGGCGTGATGAAGTGATTAATTATGTCGCGGAACATTACGGCCGCGATCATGTCGCGCAAATCATTACTTATGGTTCGATGGCGGCCAAGGCGGTTATTCGCGATGTGGGGCGCGTACTGAGTTTTTCTTATGGTTTTGTCGATAGATTAGCCAAGCTCATCCCGTTTGAAATCGGCATGACGTTAAATAAGGCATTAAAAGACAGCCCTGACCTCAAGCAGCTGTACGACACCGAAGAAGAAGTTAAAGCCTTGATTGACATGGCGCTGTCGCTAGAAGGTACGGTTAGAAATGCCGGTAAACATGCCGGTGGCGTCGTTATCTCACCCACTAAGTTGACTGATTTTACGCCGCTTTATTGTGAAGAAGGCGGCGGTAATCTCGTTACCCAGTTTGATAAAGATGATGTGGAGGCCGTGGGTCTGGTTAAATTCGATTTTTTAGGCTTGCGCACGCTTACGATTATCGACTGGGCCTTGCAAACGATTAATCGCAAAAAACAACTAACCGGCGAATCACTGGTGGATATCACCACGATTCCCAGAAATGATGCCGACGCTTATGTCCTGCTGAAAAAAGGGCTGACCACGGCGGTATTTCAGCTTGAATCACGCGGCATGAAAGAGCTAATCAAAAAGCTCAAACCCGATTGTTTTGACGATATTATTGCTTTGGTCGCCCTGTTCCGACCAGGTCCCTTGGAATCGGGCATGGTTGACGATTACATTAATGTCAAACATGGGGCGAAGGCGGAATACGCACATCCGTTATTAGAACCCATACTGAAGCCGACTAACGGCGTTATCTTGTATCAGGAACAGGTGATGCAAATCGCGCGGGAACTCGCGCAATACACGTTGGGCGGTGCGGATATGCTACGCCGTGCGATGGGTAAGAAAAAGCCGGAGGAAATGGCGAAGGAGCGGGAAAAATTTACTTCTGGTGCCGTTGCCAATCAAGTCGATGAAAAAATCGCCACCTATATTTTCGATTTGATGGAAAAATTTGCTGGTTATGGTTTTAATAAAAGCCATTCGGCAGCCTATGCGTTGGTTGCTTATCAAACGGCATGGCTGAAGGCGCATTATCCCGCCGCATTTATGGCGGCCGTGTTGTCTTCCGATATGGACAATACCGATAAGGTGGTGGTGCTGATAGAAGAATGTCGGGAAATGAAGCTAAAAATATGCCCGCCCAGCATTAATCTTTCCGAGCATAAATTTACGGTGAATGCCGACAATCACATTGTTTACGGTTTGGGTGCCATCAAAGGCGTTGGTGAAGCCGCTATCGAAGACGTGTTGATTAGTGAACGGAATGCCAATGGGCTGTTTTCAGGACTTTATAATTTATGTAAACGCGTTGATTCAAGAAAAGTAAATCGGCGCGTACTTGAAGCCTTAATCAAAGCCGGCGCGTTTGACGAATTTAATCCGTGCCGTGCCAGCCATCTGGCAGAACTGGCTACGGTGTTAAAAGTCGCTGAACAGCACAGTAAAATGGCACAAACCGGACAAAATGACTTGTTTGGCCTTGCCGTTAATACTGAGGCTATCGACGACATTGAGGCCTATGCCACCTTTGCGGAAACCTGGACAGAAAAAGAACGCCTAGATGCTGAGAAATCAATTTTGGGTCTTTATTTATCAGGGCATCCGATTGACCAATACGAGCCGGAATTAAAACAATTCACCAATGGCAAAATCTCTGCGTTACTGGAGATCGTAGAACGGTCACGCGGTAATTTAACGGCACGCGTGGCGGGGTTGGTCGTAGAAGTACGTACGCGTCAGACCAAAAAGGGCAAGATGATGGGCTTTGCTACCATTGATGACAGGACGGGGCGGTTGGAATGTGCTGTTTTTGGAGAAATTTACGATAAATACCGGGATATTTTCGTTAAAGATAAGTTGTTGATTGCTGAAGGTGCGCTGGCTATCGACAGTTTTTCTAATGCGTTGCGCTTAACGGTAGAAAAATTGTATGACATCGAACAGGCTAGAGCGGTATTTGCCAAATCGATTCAATTAAATTGGCATACGGCTGAAAATGAGCTGGAAGCAAGCGCATTTATTAATAAATTGGGTGTTATTTTGCAGGAATTTAAGGGGGGCACCTGTCCTATAGACCTCTATTACCATGCTACGCACGCCAAGGCGAACATTAGATTGGGAGATGAATGGCGCGTGCATCTTGCTGATGAATTGATTATCCGGTTAAGGGGATTGTCAAAAAGCACTCAGGTCGAAATCAAATACCGATAAACCAGAGGTAAAGTTGAAAGGTTAAAACAGACACGAAGAATACAAAGCTGTATTTTGTATTCTTCGCAGGGAGATATTTTAAAATTAAAGAATCCAAGCGTGTTGAACGCTTATCGGAAGGGGGTCTATCTAGTTAGCTTAGCCATGATCATGGTTATCATGGACAAAAGGCACAATAGTTTGTGGTGCGTAGTTTGGCAGATCCGCGCTGTCTACAGAAAACACAAAAAATTTGTTTGGATTGGCGATACCGTTTGGATGGAGGGTATCTGTGATAGTCGGCAGAAAATCGTTATCGTTAGCGATAAACAGCGTGTGTTTAGTTACGCCGCCGATAACCAGATCAGAACCAAAAGAGACGGCTTCGATTTTAGCTGGAATATCATTAGCATTGATTCCAATAGCGGTCAGTTCGGCAACTACGTCAAGGAACAACGTTTTAGTCAAAATCGGTGAAGTAGCGTCTAGTTTAGCCAAGCCGCTTACGTCAGTAGCTCCCGTCAAGTCAACTTTAAAAAGCTTTTTGGCGATAGCGGTGCTGTCGTCGCCTAAGCCTTTACCATCGCGCTCATCAATCAGAAACTCATGATCATTGATAGCAACAATCTCGCTCGCACCAGTACCGTCAGTCAGCAAATAAGCATATTCTTTAGTGGCGCCAGTCGCGATGTCAATCGTGATGATGCGGATATATTTTTTGGTATCTTGAATCAAATTAGCCTGCATGATGCCAACTAAAGTTTTGCCATCCGGGGTGATTGCCAAGCCTTCCATCCCTTTGTTGGTGGTTCTGCCAGAAGTGTTTACGGCAATTTCACCATCGGTGCCCGCTTCAAAAGCCCGTAAATTAGCCACATTAAAATGCGCTGGCAAGGTGAATACTTTAATACGCTTACCTGTTATGCGACTAAATTGATAAACATAAGGGCCGTATTCATCTGAAATAAATACACTTTTTCCGTCAGCAGAGACACGAATGGCTTCAAGATCAAGACGGCCATTATGACGATAAGACGAGCCTTTGCTAGCGTTGAAATTATCAGAACGACCGGTAAAATAATATTTACCAACGGCATTTAATGCCGGCGCGCCATCGACACCATAGCTCAACGGTATAGTGCTAGACAACAAGGTGGTATCAACCAGGAAGGGAGATAGGATGTACGGTAATGATCCGATGGTTAAAGCGTCGTAACCAGGATTAGCGGCGAGTGCCAGATTGAAGGTTTGGAAGCGGTTGATATACGACGTGGTGTCATCAATCAAAACATTGTAGGGATTAGCATTGGGACCACGGTCAGGTGTTGCAACAAACGTATTGCCACCCGCATAAGCTAAACCTGAACCTACACCACCCAAGATGTTTCCTGCCACGCCGTTTTCAAGTGGACCGGCGGTTCTTGTCGATAAATCTTGATAATTAGCATTGACTTCGCCAATTGCGATTAGATCTATTTCTGCTTGCGCTGCTGGTGCTGCAAAAAAAGGTAATAATAAATAAGGTAATAGATGTTTTTTTGTCATTGAGAGCCTCTAAGAATAGTAGTATTTACAACGGCCTGATTATCACTGCTTAATGTTACTAATATATTACAGCTGCAACGCTTCCTCTTCATATTTGCAGAGGATTAGCGATTTGTCCGACCTCGCTAAAAAATGCATTGTTGGTGTGACTTACGTAGCAAATTTTGCTAATAATCAGAAACGCCCACGAGACAAGACTCTCAATAAACCCAAGGGGACTACCAATCTTTACAGCGTATTTCTGTAGCGCAAATCTGTGCGCCTTTGAGTGGTAAATCAGCAAGAAAACACTTACAATGAAAAACAGAGAAATTATCCAATTACACCTTTACCACTTCCACATATAGCTTATCCTGTGAAAAATAAATTTTATACCTCCTTGATAATGGGAGTAGGTTTAGCTATTGCATGCAACTATAGTCATGCGAAACCCACCCATTCATCGACAAAAAAACAGGTGTCTGTCTCTGCCAAGCAGGCTAAAAAACACGTTTCTGTGGCGACCAAACCCGATAAGGGGCATGGACGAAATGCAAAACATGTCGCTCTATCAGCACCTGCCAAGCATAGTAAAAAACAGATTGTTGTTGCTATTAAACGAGGTAAGTTACATCAAGGCCATGATAAGACAGTTTCGCATCTGAAAAGTAGCAGACAAAAACATATCGAACTTATTGCGACCAAACAAAAAAAGTCTAGCCGACAGCAGCATAAATTCGCTACTAACCGCTCAGAAAAAAACTTATCTGCTCCTGATTTAACCTTTGTTTCAACTCGAATTCCTCATCTGCCTTCCAATAACCGTTTGATTCACCTTGAAATACAGCCCACTGAAAGCAATGACCGTATACGTTCGTTTATATCGACGGATTCGGCAGGGAGTGACGAGGTTATTAATTATTCCGCCAGAACTGAGACATCGCATCACTATACTACTGCACACGGTATCATCACGTCTTCGCTGTCTGCCGCTGGTGAAGATGCTGGTTTGTCGAATGAATTAATCACTCAGTTAACCACTATTTTCGCTTGGGATATTGATTTTGCAACCAACCTGCATCGCGGAGATCAATTTACTTTAGTCTATGAACAAGGTAACGACGAGCAGATCATTGCTGCCGAGTTTGTTACCGAAGGTCGTATTTTGACTGCTGTTAAATATGAAGATAGTGAGGGCAACATCAATTATTACACGCCTGAAGGTAAAGCGATGCGTAAGGCGTTTTTAAGTACGCCGGTCGATTATGTGCGCATCAGCTCACACTTTGATGCCAATCGCAAACATCCGATTTTGAATAGAATTCGCGCGCATAAAGGCGTTGATTATGCCGCTAGAACCGGTACGCCGGTCAAAGCGGCTGGCGATGGCAGTATTGTCTTCATTGGACGCAAAGGGGGGTATGGGCAAGTCATGATCGTTAAACATGGCGAACATTATGAAACACTGTACGCACACCTTTCTGGATTTAAAAAAGGTTTAGTCGATGGCGACCCGGTAAGGCAAGGTGACATCATCGGCTATGTTGGTCAAACAGGACTTGCCACCGGCCCGCATCTGCATTATGAATTTCGTGTTGATGGCGAACATCGTAATCCTGAAAGTCAAGCCCCCCGTCATTTAATGACATTAAATGGTCGTCTTCTTGGCGATTTCAAGGCTCAGGCGCATTCTGTTTTGGCACAACTTTATACTGCTAAGGCGCAAACGCTACTGGCAAAAAATCAGCATAACACCAACTAAAACAGGTATGTCTGAGCTATATATCGGACTCATGTCTGGCACCAGTCTTGATGGGATTGATGCGGCACTGGTTGATTTTGATAATGATAGTATTCGGCTCGTCGATTTCGAATTTCAGCCTTTTTCACACGAAATTAAAACAGTTATCCAGCAGCTTAGTAAAGCGGATGCGTTGATTTCACTGCAAGATTATGGTCGACTGGATACCCTGTTAGGGTATTTATTTGCCGAAGCCGTTCATTCTTTACTCGCTAAAGCCAATATTCAGGCGGCCTCAATCAACGCTATCGGTAGTCATGGGCAAACCGTTTACCACGCTCCTGACAGCATATTGCCTTTCTCGCTGCAAATGGGTGATCCCAACATTATTGCCGAAAAAACAGCGATTAAAACGGTCGCTGATTTTAGACGTCGAGACATTGCCGCCAAGGGGCAAGGGGCACCATTAGTCCCCGCATTTCACCAAGCCGTTTTTGGCGGATCGAATAAACATCGCTGTATCGCCAACATCGGTGGCATTGCCAATATCACCGTATTGCCCGCTTCGTCATCGTTGGTACCGGTTATCGGGTTTGATACCGGCCCTGGAAATACCTTAATAGATCAATGGATACAACGACATAAACATTGTGATTACGATCTGAACGGCGTATGGGCAAAAACTGGCACTATAAATTATGAATGGGTCACGGCGTTAATGAAGGATGCCTATTTTACTGCTCCTGCACCCAAGAGTACCGGCAAGGAATATTTTTCACTGGACTGGATTGAACGCCAGTGTGCCGTTGATCGTTATCGCCCAGAAGATATTCAATCCAGTTTGTGTTATCTAACCGCAGTAAGTTTATGCGAGGCGATAAAACAATATGCACCGGCGACAGAGCAAGTGTTAATTTGCGGCGGGGGTATTCATAATGATTATTTGTTACAGCTGATAAAACAAAATCTGTCTTGTCAGGTGGTATCAACCGAGGAAGTTGGCATACATCCTGACCATGTTGAAGCAATGGCTTTTGCATGGTTGGCCCGACAAACCATCAATCATTTGCCGGGTAACCTTAAACAAGTCACTGGCGCTAGTCACGCCGTTATATTGGGAGGGATTTACCAAGGAATCTCAATCTGACCTATATGATTGTATTTAATGACTAAGCAGAAAACGAAGAACCGCAACCACATGTTGTTGTTGCATTAGGATTTCGGATAACAAACTGCGCACCCGATAAATCTTCTTTATAGTCAACCTCAGCGCCTGTCAGATATTGAATGCTCATCGAATCGACTAGCACGGTGACTCCACCGTTTACCACGCTGGTATCATCATCATTAACTTCTTCGTCAAACGTAAAGCCGTATTGAAAGCCGGAGCATCCTCCGCCGCTGACATAAACGCGTAGTTTAAGATTGTCATTACCTTCCTCGGCGATTAACTCACTTACCTTGGCGGCAGCACTGTCAGTAAAAATTATTGGATTAGTCATAAATCTGAAACACACTATATTAAGTTAAAGCAGATTTGATTATGACTATCCCTACCAATTTAGTCAACATCTCAACGTACAGTTTATTCAGAATTTACATAACATAGATCTTAGGGCATAAAATACTTTTAATAGCCATATATTGCATAAGCTCTTGGCTTGTAATAAACTTTCCCAGTAAGCTGCTGTGCTTACCGAGACTGCCATTATAATTCGCAGTCGCGTTAGTAGGTGTATAACAAAATATTACAACAATAATACCGGAGACGATGATGAGTGAAACACCAGAAACAAAAAGCGCAACCTTATTTGAGCAATTAGGTGGTGCTGGCGCTGTTGATGCCGCAGTAGATATTTTTTATCGTAAAGTGTTGGCTGATTACCGTATTAACCGTTTTTTCGATAACGTGGATATGGAAAAACAAGCCGCAAAACAAAAGGCTTTCTTAACGATGGCGTTTGGTGGACCGCATAACTACACTGGCGAAGATATGCGCAAAGGTCATGAAAATCTTGTCAGAATGGGTTTGGACGATAGCCATTTTGATGCCGTCATGGAACATCTTGGTGCGACATTACAAGAATTGAACGTTCCTCAAGCACTGATCGCGCAAGTTGCCGCGATTGCTGAAAGTACCCGCAACGACGTGTTAGGCAGATAATTATACTGGGTGGAGTGACATGCTGAACATTAAACTGGGTGAATCTAAAATTCCCTGCCAAGCCAATGAAAGCGTATTGGATGCCTTATTAAAGGCAAATATTCAAATACCTTACGGATGCCAGCAAGGCGTTTGCCAATCCTGTTTAATGCGCAGTCTTGATACAACTCCACCTGTTTCAGCGCAAGCCGGGCTTAAAGATACTTTGCAAAAACAAAACTATTTTCTTGCTTGCCTTTGCCATCCTGAGCAAGATATGACGATTGCCTTGCCAGAACAGCAAGGCGCATTGCTTAATGCAAGTGTTATCAAAAAACAGCTATTGACTCCTGAAATCCTACGATTGGTCTTGCAATACGATGCGCCGCTGACTTTTTTTGCCGGTCAATTCGTTAATCTGCAACGGTTTGACGGCTTGATGCGGAGCTATTCAATTGCCAATAGCCCGCAACAAGACAAAGTTCTGGAATTTCATATACGCCGCTTACCCAATGGCCAATTCAGCAACTGGGTGCATGATGAATTGGAACACGGTGCCCAATTAACACTTACCGAAGCGCAAGGCAGTTGCCATTACTTGCCGGGGCGCATGGAACAGCCCCTGTTATTGATTGGTACGGGCAGCGGTCTGGCACCACTTTACGGTATCATCAACGATGCGTTGGCGCAGGGACATACCGGTGCCATTCATCTCTATCACGGCAGCCGCAATCATGACGGCTTGTATCTCGTTGATGAAATACGCGGGCTCACCAAACAATTTGATAACTTTAATTACACCGCTTGCCTATCAGGTGCTTGTATTGCAGAACAGGCTATCGAAGCCAATTATGCACAAGGCCGCGCTCATGATCTTGCCCTAAACACTATTCAAAACCTGAAAGGCTGGCGAATTTACCTGTGCGGACATCCTGAAATGGTTAATCAAAGCAAGCGTGCTGCCTATATAAAAGGTGCTTCTTTAAGCGACATCTATACCGATGCTTTTCTTGTCGGCAATCACAACGGATAGTGCAGTTAAAACAGATTGGTTAAGGTATAGCTATTTTTAACCCGCAGGCTATATGCGTTTGCTGCAATTGCCAGGATGTAAAAGCCTGTTTCGATATATGCGTTATTTTCTTCCAATATGGAAAGTGAACAGGAATAATCACTGCCATTCTTGGATGTCCTCTTAAGGTTTAAATCTAATAATCAATTACCTACCTCTTTTTCCACACGATCTGTGGATAACTTTGTGCATAAACTTTGGATAACGGTGTTAAGGCATGGAAATATCTGGCGGTTTGTTAGATTGTAGTCTTTTTATACAAAAAAATATTAATCTAATAATCAATAGGTTATTTTTATTTGATGCATATCAGGTTATGTTTGATATTTCTTTTCAGAAAATTGTAGCGAAACAAACAATCTGTGCATAAGGTATAAAAACGCGCCAAATAAAATATAAAAACCGCGCCAAATATCGCGCAAAGTTACAATATACTCATCAGCTAGACGACTGAACAGAATGGTGCGATAACGGATTTCGCCGTTTTTTAGATCAACTTTGATGATGTGGAAGTTTAGCATCTGTGTAACCTCAACTTGAGGGTAAAAAACAAGACTACTATTAAAATCGCTGTAGTCGATGATTTAGTACACAGTTACTGAAGCTTTTTCATCCTTAAAAAGCCTTTTCTTTCAAAGTGTTAAGTGGTGGGTCGCATGCGATTCGAACGCATGACCATCGCATTAAAAGTGCATTACAAACGGATTGAAGCAACCTGAAACTATACTTTACTCTTTATATATACACCGTTTCAAGTTGTTTCGATATTGCTTGAATTTGGCTTACTATAGTTTGACTACTGCGCCTAAATTTACGCCTAGCTTTTGCAATGCAAAATACTACGTTGCAACAATCTAAATCAATTCAATATAAGCCCTCAAAACCGATACCGTTTGTGGCAGCTGTTGTTTTTGCAATATCGCCAAAAACTCATCTTTTTCTTTCGGCGGGTTTTTCAATGATTCGCGTTGCCGTTTGATTGCCCCACAAGCAATCATAGGAGCCAAGTCAATCTGGCTATAAACAAATTCATCAGGGTGGATGGCTTCAATGCCGTATTTTGCCAAAGCATCACTGGGAAAATCTTTTAGGTTACAAGTGACAATCGCATTCGCGCCAGATTTAATGGCGGCGGCTAAAACATGCCGGTCATTGGGATCTGGCAACACTAATGCCTCTATTAAGTCTTCATAACCGGACACTTTGGCATCACGCACGTTGGCATCCATTAAGTCGCGTGTCCTTTCTAAAATCTTTCTGTCGTATTTATTTCGTCTCAATAACGCTTCAATCCATTCCTCATGGATATGATCTGTCCACTGCGCCTTAAATAAATCAGTTAAAGCCAAATACATCAACAAATCCCTTAAAGGTGCTGGATATAAAACACAAGCATCATAAATGACCGTGAACTTCGCCACTATTCATATCCCATGCCAAGCTCTTGGGCTTGAGCTGTCAGTTCAGCCAATGCTTTTAGGCGGCTTGCATCCATCCGTTGCTTATAATCGAACACTTCTTTAGCCAACACCCGCCGATGTGTACCGACTTTTCTAAAGGGTATTTTGCCCTGCTCCAGCAAATCAACTAAATGGGGGCGGCTCACGTTTAAAAGCTCGGCGGCTTCTTGCGTCGTCAATTCGGCATGGATCGGCATCACTGTTATCGCGTTGCCCTTGGACATTTCCGTTAGGATGTCCAGCAACAAGTTTATGGCATAGCCTGGTAGGATCAAATCGTCTGGATCATTATTTTGGTTGGCAATTTTTAAATGCAGTCGATCATTGTGGGCGTATTTTGATAAGGCACGGCTAGTGATTTTGGCTTCTTCTGCTTCTTGCGGCGTCGGTAAATGGACAATGTTGGATACTGTCATTCTATGGATTCCTGTTTTTACAATACCTATTTTGCAAATAGTATAAACGAAATAAACGAAAACACCGTTTCAAGTTGTTTCGATATTGCTTGATTTCGTCATACTATAGTTTGACTACTGCGCCTAAATTTACGCCTAGCTTGTGGGGTGGTGAATAAACTAAAGCCACAAAAATAACAAACCAACCTTTAAAGCGTAATTGGCAATTACAACCATCATGCCTAACGAAGTCATCGGTGGAACCCGAAAAATTGCTATCAAAGCGCTGACCAGCCAGACTATATACGACATCATCAAACAGCGTTCAGAACAAGCCAAAATCGACACGGTTAGACCCCATGATTTACGCCGTACCTTTGTCACGCAATTACTGGAAGCTGGTGTGGATATCAATACCGCCCGTCAATTAGTCGGTCATGCCGATATTCAAACTACTGCCCGTTATAACTGTCGCGAGTTGAAAACCCAACAAAAAGCGGTGAAACGGTTGATGTCTTAGCGAAAACAGGGGCTGTGGGCAAAGTTGGCTTATTCTATTACGTATGTTTCAATCATGGCATTCAGCACCATTTATTCAACTCCCAAAGCCTTAAAAACAGCATCAACCGAGTCAGAATAAAAGCTGGTTTGAAACTTGGCAAATAGCTCGCCTCGGACGGTTGGAATATCACTGACACTGGCCATCGGTAACAATATCCGTTTGCCACCCGAATCAAAGGCCATTTGCAGGGTTTCTGCTAAGTTTTCAACCGGGATAATATTCCCCCCTAAAGTCATGGTGCCTAAAACAATCATTTGGCTTTGCACTGATTTATTAAGAACACCTGAGCAAAAGGCAATAAAACCAGCCATGGTCAAGGTGAGTGAGGGGCCACTATTGTGCAATTCAATCAGATGCAAATGATAGTCGTGGTCGGCCGCTTTCGCAGAACCGCTGACTCTGGATATATTGCCTTTGTAATAATCAAAACCCACTCTTATGGCTTCTTTGGCTTGCGTGTTGCTGCCAAAACCGGACAAGTTAAGTTTTCC
>CANNKH010000012.1 GCA_947504985.1 Methylococcaceae bacterium
ATCAGTGATTCCCTGCTTTTTAAGTATTTGAAGGTTCGTTTCAATCCCTTCTAATGTATTTGATATGGATAAGACGATATAACGCTTAGGTATCTGCTCCTCTTTGTTGATAGGCTTAATGGTATAACTATCTGTCAAAACGTTAATCCAGTGTTGATAATCTTTTTGTAATATAAACGGCCCGACTTCGTAACAACGTACGGGGGAAGGCTCTGTTTTTGCTTCAATCTGCTTAGGTACTTCGATAAGGGGTAATGCCGATTTCAACTCACTAACTAATAGTATGGGTTCCTGATTTACGATGGTCTGAGAGGTCATTTCAGTAGTCGACATCAAGGCTCCAGTTTTAAACTTCCACATAAATAACGTAATATTTGCAATAAGCACGAGAAAAAACAAAGTTCTCATGATTGATCTCTCAAAACTATCGCGAGTCCTTTTAACACCAAATCAGCGTCAAGAACTAGCGGCAGGGTTAGCTGTTGTGCGATAAGTTCAGCGTCGCCACCTGTCAGAATCAGTTGCATGGTTTTTGTTTGGTTTTTTAATACCTGCGCTATCAAGCCGACCGCAGAACATAAAGTTCCTGCATAGATAGCCGCTTCGGTAAAATCAGCCGGGGCGACAGGATAATGCGCCTGATTAAAAGGCAAAGCATCGGTGCCCTGCGCCAATGCTCGTTTCATTAATGTTAATCCGGGACTAATAAAGCCGCCTTGATGCGTACCGTCAGCGGCTAACAAATCTACCGTAATTGCGGTACCGCAATCGACAATACAAGCCGGAATAGCATAATTTTGCCGAGCAGCGACTAAGCCCAGCCAGCGATCTGTCCCTAGTTTTTCAGGGTATTGATAGGCATTAACGATACCGAAAGCACGAGACTGAGCTTTCACAAAAATAATTTCATTCTCCGGCCATAGTTCAAGTATGACGGATTGTACTAGCGTTAATAATGGGTTGGCACTAACGCAAGAAAGTCCAATCGCTTGCGGCTTAATGAGCTTTCCCCAAAGGTCAATCAACTGTTGCCTATTAAGCTGCTGGTTTACCAAGGCTTGACCGACGATAAGTTGACCGTTGTTATCAATAGCCCATTTAATTCGGGTATTTCCCATATCAATCAGTAAATTCATTGTACGGTGCGGTTAAAACTGACTTCGCCAGAAGCAAACGCCTGAAGTTTGCCATCGGAATGTTCAAGCAATAAAAGACCATTGTCGTTGATGCCGCGCACGACACCGACAAAGGGCTGCTCGCCAATAAAAAGGGTTGCGGGATGATCTTTAAGACAATCATAACGACGCCA
The DNA here is from genome assembly GCA_947504985.1 of Methylococcaceae bacterium. Lineage (GTDB taxonomy): Bacteria > Pseudomonadota > Gammaproteobacteria > Methylococcales > Methylomonadaceae > Methylovulum. The sequence continues at coordinate 1,310 of CANNKH010000012.1, forward strand.
TTCATCCAGATACGCATTGATGCCAATACTTTCGAACTCTGCCAGTACAGACAATAGCTGATTTAACAATTCACCTGCCAATCGGTTTCTCTCGATAGTGGTTTGTCCGGTAACTTTGCTTAAATCAGTCCATGCTTGAGTAATGCTTTGCGCTTGGGCATCGGGTAAAAATAAATTTAAGCCCAACCCTATCACCGCTGCACAAGGACCCTCTGTTTCACCCGCTATTTCTATCAGAATACCGCCTAGCTTCTTGCCCTTGCAATAAATGTCATTAGGCCATTTTAGGCCGACGTCAGGGATAGGATACTGGTGTAATACTCTAATAACCGCGACACCTATAGCCAGACTTAACCCGGTAGTACTCGCGTAACCTTGTTGGAATCGCCAGAGTATCGATAAATAGAGGTTACTGCCAAAAGGTGAAACCCATTGCCGCCCACGTCGGCCTTTACCCGCCGTTTGATGTTCGGCAAAACAAACTTGACCAGAAGCAGCCTGTTGCTGTGCAAGTTCTACCAGATAACGGTTAGTAGAATCAATCTGGTCATAAATTACGAGCGAGGAGATAAGAATTTTAGTTTGATTATCAAGATAAGCGTCGATTTTAGCTACCGTGAGAAATTCCAGTGGCTTATCCAGTCGATAACCTTTGCCGCTGACCGCTGAATATTGCAAGCCTAAAACAGTCAGGGCATTAACCTGCTTCCAAATGGCTGAGCGACTAACACCTAAGGCTTGAGCCAACTCGGTTCCTGAGTGAAATTGACCATCTGCCAGCAAAGTAAGAATTTTTTTTTGTTTATCAGAAATCAACACCGCTTTTGTTACCGTAAATAAAACAAATACCGTGCCATTACCAGCGCACAGGCAAGCGTTTTTTTAATTCGATACGATGATTCTCAATAGCGATATAGTCGCCCCGCTTAAGATCATTGAGAATGCGCGTCACCATCTCGCGGGATGCACCAACCATCGTTGACAATTCCTGATGAGTTAAGGGATCGGTAACTTCTTTTCCATCGGCCTGAATTTTAACGCTATTGGTTAATACCTTGGCAATCCTTCCGTAAACATCCAGTAACGCAAGACTACTCACTTGCTCTGTCGTGTTACGCATTCTTTTGATTACCGTTTTTAATAGCTCAATCGCAATATTCGGGTTGCGTTGTATACATTGAAAAAGATAAGCGCGGGGGAAAAAACCGATTTTACAATCCTCAACTGTCATCACGGTAGCCGAGCGCGGCTGCTCATCAAATAATGATAATTCTCCGAAGGTATCGCCCTCCTGAAGAAAACCCAGCAAAATTTCCCGCCCATCTTCATTGCTAACAAATACTTTAAGTCTTCCCGAAAGCACAACATAGAGAAGATTGTTTGAGACATCACTTTGACTAACCAACGTTGAGCCTTTAGTGAAACTTTGCGAATGCATACCGACTTCCAGTTCGGCGAGATCTTGTGGGGACAGGGATTCGAATAAAGCTACATTTTCAAGCATAAGAGATTTTTCCTATAAATGCGCACTCAAAATTTGGGTGCTTTCGGTTTAACACTAGATGCCTTAAATATAAAACTTACCAATTTGAATATGCAGCATTTAGTCGTTTCACATTGAAGGGGGATACTCGCAGGGCATCATATTGTTCCAACGCAAGAGCATCTCTACCCACAGTTAATTGCGTTCATATTTTTTATCGTTGGCTGAGCGGAGCCGAGGCATAGCTATTTGGTAGCTATTCGCTTCGATTCCACTCAGCCAACGAATCATCGAGCGGCTTAACTGTGGACAGTGACACAAAAACATTAGAACAATACCAATTAATTAACTAAACCGCTCAATCATTTTTTCAGCTTGTTCAGCAAATTGCTCAAGATTGCCTTTTTTTACCGTTTCGACAGGAATCACTAACGCTGTTGTTAAGTTAATATAAATATAAACATAGCGTTTTCCATACTCCACCCTGAGCAACTCTTCCCATGCCATTTTATGTTTACCGCTGGGTGACTTTTCCTGCAAATATTTCGGGTTTTCAGCATCAATGCTTAACGTATAAAGCCCAAACATATCCACTTTCTCTTTCTCTGTATAGCTCTTCAGGATTTGCCTATGCAAATCCAGCATCATCACTTTTGGCGACAATAGAGCCCATAGCATGGCAATAACAAGAACGTATGCAGATGTTGTTGTATCGCCATAGTAAAAATAATAAAACGAACCAATAAGTGCCATGATGCCCGGCACTATCCATCGATTCTTTCTAATATTTTGCTGAATTTCTTCATTTCTCATGAACTGTAGCTCATTAAAATGGATTAAATCTTCTTCCCGAAACTCATATTCAATTTCAAACATATTATTATTCTTATAGTGATGGTTAATAACTGATTTTATAAAATCTAGTGCATTTTTATTTTGACGTAAGCGCTACGTCTAAACGCATTGGAAAGCGTCAGCATCGCTGTCCTGAAGTAGCCATGTATTGCAATCTGGTGCATTTTATATAGCGACAGATAAACTATTTTGGCAATAAATCCACCAATACTGACCGTTCCCATCAGGTTGCCCATTAAATTACCAACCGTAGTATATTTACCCAGCGATACCAACGAACCATAATCATAATAAGAAAAGGTCACTGGATCGCCACCGCTTAATCGATTGATGATCGATTTGTATAACGTTTCAGCCTGTTGATGTGCCGCTTGCGCCCTAGGCGGTACATTACCTTTATGACCTTGCCAGACACAGGCCGCGCAATCCCCCATCGCAAAGATATTTTCATCACTCGTGGTCAATGTGCTATCTACCACCAACTGATTAATGTGGTTGGTTTCCAAGCCATCCAGATTCTTCAGCCAATCCGGTGCTTTAATCCCCGCCGCCCAAACCTTAATGTCAGCTTCAATAAACTCACCATCATGAGTCGTTATACCCGCTTGCGTCACTTCAGTAACCCGCCGTCCCAACTTAAGATCAACACCCAACTTAACTAATTGTTGCTGAGTTGCAAGTGCCAGTTTATCGGGTAATGCAGGTAATAATTGCGTAGCCGCCTCAATAATCGTTAGCTTAACGTTACTGGGTTCATTTAAGCCATAAATGGCTAATACATTCGTGACCTCATGCAACTGAGCAGATAATTCAACACCTGTTGCGCCAGCACCAACAATCGCAATCGATAGTGGCTTAACAGTCGCACTGTCTTTACCGATATATTTTTTCAAATAGCTTTCAAACAGGCGTTTTTGAAAACCAAAGGCCTGTGTAGTCGTGTCCAGAAACAAGCAATGATCAGCCACACCGGTAATATTAAACGTGTTACTCACGCTACCAACTGACATAACCAAGGTATCATAATTAAAAGTTCGACCAGGAATAAGCTCCTCTCCTCGGTCATTAAAAGTAGAGCTGACATAAATTTCCTTTTTTTGCCGATTCAAGCCTTCCATTTTCCCCAATCTGAAACGGAAATGGCTCCGGTGTGCTTGACCCAAATATTCTACCTGTTCTGATTCATCCAACGTACCTGCAGCAACTTCATGCAGTAACGGCTTCCAGATATGCGTTGTTGTTGCATCAATCAACGTAATTTCTGCTAGTTTGTTTTTTCCCAACTTTCGACCTAAACGGGTCGCCAATTCAAGACCAGCAGCGCCTCCGCCAACGATTACTACGTTATGTATTGCATTATTTTGATCAGCCATTGCGATTCCCTCATTATGTATGTTTATTCGCTTTAGCATTATAACTAATCAACGCATCAGTGACTGATTTTGGCTGGAAATTATTTAGCAGGATGATTACTTACAACGTGTCTGCTATTTTTAATATGACAGCGTGCCGATAATTTCCTAAAAACAAGCCCAAAAGTTTCCCACCGGACTATCCGATTCAAGGTAATTCTTCAAGTTAGTCAAATAATTTACATTATGATGCTTTAGAAATTGAGCATCGGGTTAAGGTTAGAGATTTTTTACTCGTAATTAGTAGCAGGAAGGATAATATTACGCTATTTAAAGTCCCAATTTTAAAGCAAACAACCTTCTGGGGAAATTTTATGAATATCGAAAGCAATACTTTATCAAGATTACCTGGTAGCCAACTGGTTGGATCAGATACCGGCACGTTATCGGGAAAAACAAGCGCTGAAAACGAGTTTGCTAATGCGTTTAACGATCAGATTAAACGATCCCAAACAACACCGGTCCAGGCGGAAATGCCTCGACGCAATCCTATTGAATTACACCAAGCACAGCCTTCCATCGATAACACAGTGCTGCAACCCAAGCTTTCGAGCGATAACATGCTAACGACGCTACTCGGTAATAAATCGCTATCTACAGATAACGTTGACAAAGAAACAGAACAGCAAGCTCAATTACCTGAAGACTTATCTGATACAAGCCAAAATCAGCTTAATAATAGTATGACGGTATCTGGTGATTTGTCTTTTTTGGCAAGTACAGTAAAGCCAACGGTATTAAGTGAAAATATATTAGAAACAAAAAATGAACAAAATAGTAGCAACGTCGTTGTTTTTAATAACAGCTTACCTTTAACCGTTCCACCTACAACTACAGCGCCTCATCAAGACACGCCTACTGCTGATTTTTCACTGGATGATATTCTGCCCAATCACTCTTTTTTGTCCGAACCTGCAAAAGAGACACAAGAAATAGCCTTACCAACAACCGAGAGTATAGAGCCAACTGAAAAATCAACGGCGCCCGATCAGCTATCTATGCCAGAACCTGAAAACGTACCTTCTGGAACAAATCAGCTGCAACAACCTGACGACATAAAAACAGAAATGCCTACCCTATCCAAGCCAATAAACCATTCAGGCTGGAGCAAGGATCTCGGTGAACAGATCGTATGGTTGTACAACAAAACAATCCCATCCGCAGAAATCACCCTTAACCCTGAGCATCTTGGACCCATTTCTGTGCGTATCGATATTGACCAAGATCAAGCGTCGATCCAGTTTACGACGCAACATGCTTCAGTCAAAGAGGTATTGGAAGCGTCTATCCCAAAACTAAGGGAAATGCTGGGTAGTCAGCAACTCAATCTGGTTGATGTCAATGTTTCTCAGCAATCGTTATCAAATCAGCAACAGTCATCACCACAAAACTTTGCTAATCCGACTGACCAACGGGAGCAAAATGACGAAGGAGTTGCTGATGTTATTGAACGAACTGAAAACGGGCAGATGGTCGCAGTCAATGGCTTGCTAAGCCTTTATGCGTAAGCTAACTCGAAAATAGCCTCTTTTTTGCAAGACAGGGCTATTTTGAATAACGGCAGTTACCACAGGTAATTTTTGTGCGTCACACAATCCCTAAATCGGCATAGACAGTGCTTTGCAACAACCGTACATCGATAGTTTAATTTAGAGCAACTTGGTTTCTGCCGCTTTTCTTGGCTTTATACATTGCACTGTCTGCACGTTTGACTAAAGTGTCGGTAGTATCACCGCTACGCAACATGCTTACACCCAAACTTGCCGTTAGCTTAATAACAGTCATATCGTAAGCCAGCGAATGCCGCTCAATGGATTTGCAAATTCGCTCTGCCAGTAATTGGGCGCCATCAATATCAGTGTCACTGAGCAAAACCACAAACTCTTCGCCGCCAATTCTAAATAAAATATCGCTACGCCGTAGACTTTCTTTAATGCGTTTTGCTACAGAAATTAGCGCAACATCTCCGCACTCGTGACCATAATTGTCATTAATCGCTTTAAAATGATCAATATCAATAAAGATTATCGATAAATTTTTCTTATGGCGTATCGCCAAGTTGATTTCGCGTTTTAATATATCATTAAAACAGGCTCTATTCTTCGCTTGAGTCAGTGGGTCGGTATAAGCCAATTTTAATGCCTGCTGAAATAAGGTTGCGTTTTTCAGCGGATAAATCAGGCAACATAGCAGCGTTTCCAGCAATTTTATTTCAGCATCGTTGAATCTGTGGTTTCGCATCAGCGTTAATTCACCAAGTCCCTGCTCTTCAACCTTAAGCGCGTAACTGCATGAGTGTTTAGTAAACACGCCACTTTTAATTTCCAGACCAAATTCCACATTGGCATAAGCATAGGCACTGTGAGGGATCATGCTTTCAATTTTGCCACTAAAAATTGCGATAAGCTCATTAAACTCCAGCGTCGTTTGCAATGCACTACTGAGGTCATAATGATGCAAATTAACCACTTTTGTTGCTTCAAAGGTGTTGTTATTAACAATCGCCAATTTTGCTGATGAATTTTGCATTGCTGCTACTCCGTGTCTTGAAACATTATTGTTGCAATAACTTAAGCGAATACTATGCCATTTATAATATATATTTAATAATCAATGAATTACATTCATTAGCCTAGTGGGTGTCGAGAATTTGGCGTTTTAGAGAGCCAAGAATATGGCAGTTAGGGCGGGGGTAGTTATCGTTAGACACAAATAGCTTGAAACACGTGTTACCAATGCAATGCTCGCAAACGCGAGAATTTTTTCCGTTGATGCTCCTGCATACGGATCATTACGTTCACCAAAGCGGCTATCGCATCCAATATATACGGACCTTTGTTAAGCATCACGCATTCGGCTCGGACAGCCATTGCTGCATCAGTAAATTCAGGTCGTGACCGGACGCCTTTTTTGGCGATTGACTCCAAAACCTGCGTCGCCCAAATCACCGGCACATGCGCTGCCTCGCATACCCAAAGCAATTCTTCCTGAATTTCGGCAAGACGCGCACTGCCTAGTTCGACAGCTAAATCACCTCTGGCAATCATAATGCCAAGACTGTGCCGACCGAGGGTGCCAAGAATAATATCGGGCAGATTTTTTACCGCAAGATTGGTTTCTATTTTGGCAATAATGGGGATATCGGTTGCATTGCGTTTACCGAGTTCGGACATTAAATAGTCCATGTCCGCCAACGTTTCGACGAAAGAAAAACCGATCAAATCAGCATGTGTGCAGGCAAAATCAAGGTCTATCAAATCCTTTTCGCTTAATGGCGATAAGCCCAGATCAGTGTCTGGAAAATTGATACCTTTATCGCTTTGTATACTCACGCCACCGCTACGCGCCTGATTGACGCGCAGTAACGCGCCCTGCCCGGAAATATTTTCCACGATGGCGCCAAGCTTGCCGTCGTCTATCCAAACCGGCTGACCAATGGTCAGTTTTGTGCTGAATGACGACAAGGTGCAACCAATTTGAGCTGGTTTTATCAAGACGCCGCTTTCATCATATTCAGCAGGCGTACCGACAGCATTATTTTCTGTCAACAACAATAAGTCATTCTTGAACAGCCGTATTTCCAACGGCTCACCAGCAAACATACCCAAGTTAAATTTATCAGCCGTATCAGTCTCATGCTTATCCGGCTCAAGCAGCGCCAATTCACACTCGGACATCAGATAACTGCTCTGGTTGCAACTAACCAGCCACTGCGTATCGGAAACCGCTTGTTCTATCAATAGATAGCGCTGTTTTTGCCTCGCATCAATAAATGCCAAACGGCATCCAGGACTAAGCCGTTTATGGAGCGCGTCTGGAATGGATACGCGAAACAAAGCGGTAATATCGTCGGTTATTTCCGGTTCTGGTGTGCTGTCCGTGGTTAAGATTAATTGTTCAGCAGCAATTATTTTTCCGCAAACATCTTTTTTTACTTTGATGTGACGTACAGGCGAGCCCAGCGCAATCGCACCGGTGCGAATTTTGTGGCCGGCAAGATCCATTAAAATGCGGCAGATTTTGCCTGTTTCTGTTTCGGCACGACGAATATTTCGGATCATACGCCGCCAAAGTACAGCGTCATCGTGGGCACAATTGATTCTGGCACAGGTCATGCCATTCTTCAGTAAGGCCTGAATCAGATCGTAATTCCAGGCTGTTTCGGTCGCCAGCGTTACCATAACATGAACTTTGCTGTGTTCATGAAACGGACCAAACAATTCTATGCTGTGTTGATCCAATAATTGCAAGCCTCGATTGAAGCCATATTCGGTGGGATTTTTGCCGTCAGGCAGATATGATTTGTCAGTGGCTCGTTTTAATACCTCAATAACAGCATCAAGTGTCGATAATACTGACGCTTCTGATCTGCCTAGTGATGACAAGCCAGCCTGAGCTAGTCGATCTTGTAAATGACGCAGATCAAATTGCCTTAAAGCTAAATAATGTGCCAGGTTACAAGCGCTTCGGTTAATAACACCTGCCTGATAATTTGCCGTGTATTTTTGTAGACGATTAAACGCATTTCGTTGAATTTCCTGCCGTAAATCAGAAACTTCCAGCAGCAATTGTTTAAGCGTGTCATCGTAAATATCGTCATTATTTAGCAATGGATTGGCCATAATATTTTCCTTGCTGGTGGCTTATTATCTACCATTAGGCTTCTTCAATAACTGGATTGACTAATTGACCGATACCTTCAATTTCAATACGGACTGTCTGACCCGGTTTTAGATAGCCGCGCGGCTGCATTTTTACACCGACACCAGCTGGCGTACCGGTTGTTATTACATCACCAGGCTCCAGTGTCATCGCCTGTGATAAATAAGCGATCATGTCGTAGCAGTTAAAAATCATTTGTTGAGTGTTGGCATTTTGGCGCAATTCATCGTCAACCCAAGTTTTAATTGCCAAATTATGAGGATCGCTAATTTCATCAGAAGTGACTAGCCAAGGTCCCAGTGGTCCGCAGGTATCAAATGATTTACCTATCATCATGGTGGGCGAGTGCATCTGCCAGTCACGTACAGAAACATCATTGGCAATAGTAAAACCGGCAATGTAATGACAGGCCTCAGTGACAAGGACATGACGACATGGTTTGCCGATAACAAAAGCTAATTCGCCTTCATAATCGAGCTTGTCTGATACTTTAGGCCGTTGAATAGCCGCGCCATGACCGATAATGCAGGTATTTTGCTTGGTAAAAAAACTGGGGTATTCAGGTTTATCGCGACCTGTTTCAGCAATATGAGCGGCATAGTTAAGGCTGATGCCCAAATATTTACCCGGTCTTGGTACAGGGGCTTCCAATTTTACGTCCTGTAAAGCAATACGAGCATTGCCGCTGTCGATTTGCCGTTGCATCGCCGCCAATGCATCAACGCCAGCCTTGAGAAAGTCAATCAGAGTTACCGGAATGCCTTGGCAACCTTGACTGTCAATAACGGCATCACCGACAACAGCGCCGACTCTTGATTGTTTATTATGCGTAAAAGTGACCAGTTTCATCGATTATATTTTCCTGTATCATAGGCTGTGCCGCCATTGTATAACAAAGAACTACAGGCAAAAAAACCGAAATATAATGAAGCTTAGGCTTATTTTACTTACGAGGATTAAAACATGAACCCAAACTGGATCGCCCCTTCCATCTTATCTGCAAATTTTGCCAAACTAGGCGAAGATGTCGATAAGGTTTTAGCCGCCGGTGCTGATGTTGTGCATTTTGATGTCATGGACAACCATTTCGTCCCCAATTTGACGATTGGGCCATTGGTCTGTGAAGCATTGAGAAAGCATGGCGTGACCGCTCCAATTGATGTGCATTTGATGGTTGAACCAGTAGACCGCATCGTGCCAGATTTTGCCAAAGCGGGTGCTAGTATTATTACGTTTCATCCCGAAGGTTCTGTGCATATCGATCGCACTTTGCAATTGATTCATGATTGCGGCTGTAAAGCCGGATTAGTGTTTAATCCTGGAACGCCGTTGCATCATCTGGATTATGTTATGGATAAACTAGACATGATTTTGCTGATGTCAGTCAACCCAGGATTTGGTGGGCAATCGTTCATACCATCAGCACTGGACAAATTACGTCAGGTTAGAAAAAGAATTGATGACAGTGGTTTTGATATACGTTTGGAAATTGATGGCGGTGTAAAAGTCGATAATATCCGAGAAATTAAAGCCGCAGGTGCGGATACTTTCGTAGCGGGATCGGCAATCTTTAGCCAACCTGATTATAAAAAAGTCATAGATGATATGCGTACTGAATTGGCAAAAGCGGTGTAATTATTGTAGCGCTATAGCCAACGCTTTTTATTAATATCTGACAGTTAACGCTTACTTAGCGGTGGCTGTCAGATTTTTTGCTTTCAGTCGAAGGTGCAAATAAGCTTACGCTGTTTTGCCAATCTTGAAGTTTGAACTTGTTTTTTGCGGGTTATTTTAATGATAAGGTCTCTGTGCGACCTTTCATTTCGACCACTAATTTATCTTCTTTAGACAGCCAACCTATCGCACGCTGCATATCGTTTTTAGTAATCCCAGTATCCGTGGTAATTTTAGTTACGCTGGAAGGGCCGTTCTTATCCAGATATTCCCAGACTTTTCCTGCAGCATCACCGATTAAATCAAGCATATTAGTCACCTTTAAGTAGTTGTTTAAGAAAGTTTAAAGTAAATTGAAAGTATTTAAATATTTTTAGTGTGATAATCAGGCAAGACAATATTTAATTCTAAAGTTTCCTGATTGTCATCTTGTTCAAAATTAAATGATATGGCTTCTTGGTCTACGTTAATGTATTTTCTGATAACTTCCAGCAATTCCCGCTGTAACTGGGGAAGATAAGAAGGCTGGTTTCGGGATGAGCGCTCGTGTGCAACCAATATTTGCAATCTTTCTTTTGCAACTGAGGCTGAACCAACTTTTGAGGCTCTAAAATAATCCAGTAAATTCATTATTTACCTCCGAAAAGCTTTCCAAAAAGTCCTTTTTTTTCCTCTATAAAACGATGGGGTTTTTCTTCACCCAAATAACGAGCCACAATATCCGCGTAAGCCTGACCGGCATCACTTTTCTCATCGAGAATCACCGGTGTGCCGGAATTTGACGCATTCAGTACGGATTTTGATTCTGGAATAACACCAAGTAAATGCAGGGATAAAATTTCCTGTACATCATCTACACTCAACATTTCACCTAATTTTACACGGTCTGGCGAGTAGCGTGAAAGCAATAAGTATTCTTTAATAGGCTCTTCATTTTGCTCTGCTCTGCGTGATTTGCTGGACAAAAGCCCTAGCATGCGATCAGAGTCTCTAACTGAAGAAACCTCAGGATTAGTTACAACAAAAGCATCATCCGCAAAATACATGGCTAGATGAGCACCTTTTTCAATTCCTGCCGGGGAATCACAGACAATGTATTGAAAGTCCTTTGACAAATCCTCTAAAATTTTACCAACGCCTTCTTGGCTTAACGCATCTTTATCGCGCGTTTGTGATGCGGGAAGAATATAAAGCAAATCGCAATGTTTATCCCTGATTAATGCTTGATTAAGAGAGGCTTCCCCATTGATAACATTAACAAAGTCATAGACGACACGCCGTTCACAGCCCATGATTAAGTCAAGATTTCGTAATCCTACATCAAAATCAATAACCGCAGTTTTGTGACCTTTTTTTGCAAGTCCCATGGCGATGGCGGCACTTGTTGTGGTTTTACCCACGCCTCCTTTACCTGATGTTACGACGATTATTCTTGCCACAAGTTTTCCTCTAGGTGATGTTCAGACAATATCTTTAATAATTAAAGTATGTTCTTGTAAATAGACTTGAACGGGTTTGTTTCGAATAGATTCATTCAAATCTTCGCTTATTTTGTAGTTACCAGCAATTGAAATGAGTTCGGCCTGTAAATCTGAGCAGAAGATGCGTGCCTCTGTATTGCCAAGTACACCCGCTAGAACTCGCCCTCTTAACGTATTGTATACATGAATATTACCCTCGGCTAAAATTTCAGCCCCCGCACTAACCTGAGCCAAGATAATCAAATCACCAGTTGAATAAATACGTTGCCCTGAACGGACGGGTTGTGTAATCAACATTGTTGTTGATTCTCTGTTTGGTTCAGCTTCCGTGAGTGGAACTTTTTGCTTTAATTTTTCAGGTTTGGTGTGATCTTTAGAGAAGTTACCCAAAGCTATACTATGATGCTGGGAATAAATCGGAATCAGAAGCTCTAATGCTTTATTATTTTGCTGTTCATTACCACCGCGTATGCCTATAGGTAGTAAACCAACCTTATATAAAATACCGGTCAGCTCAGCAATATCAATATCGAGATTTTGTTTATTCAGATCCTGAACATCAAATACTATTGGCGAGTGTTTAAAAAACTCGGGTGCAAGCTGGATTTTTTTTTGTAGCTGCTGATCGATAACAGCTAGGTCATTACCGGATAAAACAAGAACAGGCACAGAAAAACTACTGCTTTTGAATTCCATTACAGGGGCGGCATGAGGCGTTGTTTGAAAGTCAGTCGGCATCCGTTAAATCTGCTTAGTTAATGTGGGTGAATTCTAACATTGCTAGTGTGAAAAATCATTTTTCGAGTGCTAATTTGATTTAACGGCTCAAAGATGATGCTATATTCTTCCCGTGGGACTACAACATTTCAGATTAGGTAATAAAAGAGAGGATAAGGCAGGTACAAAAGATCAGAACTAAAGCACCGCACAGAATTACAGCGTTTTCAGGTAAAGTTAGTGTCATTACGGATGCTGTGACTGGCAGTCATCATATTGCCGAAAGGCGTCTTACTCGTTCCTAACCGGCGTTGAAACCGCTGTAACATATAATACAACACATAAAAAAAGGGTTGCATATAAAAATGCAACCCTTTTGAAGTTTGTTCTAAGCTTTTAATACCAAGCCTAGTAACAAAAATATTAACGTTTTGAGTACTGAGGACGTTTTCTAGCCTTGTGTAAGCCGACTTTTTTACGCTCTACAATACGCGAATCGCGCGTCACAAATCCTGCTTTTCTAAGCGCAGGACGCAATGTTTCATCATATTCCATCAACGCACGGGTTAGGCCGTGACGAATGGCTCCTGCCTGACCTGAAGGGCCACCACCTTTAACGATCACGTTGATATCGAAACTACCTTCCATATCAACACATTCAAGGGGCTGACGAGAAACCATTTGATCAGTTTTACGACCAAAATAATCTTCAATAGCTTTCGCGTTGATAATGATTTTTCCTGTACCTTTTGTTGCGTAAACGCGTGCTACTGCACTTTTACGACGGCCTGTTCCATAATACTGAGCTGCTGACATGGTCTACTCGCTTATAATTCTAATACTTTTGGCTGTTGAGCCTGATGATCATGTTCAGATCCTGCATACACTTTCAATTTCTTGAACATTGCACGACCTAATGGATTGTTGGGTAACATGCCTTTAACCGCAATATTAAGTATTCGATCAGGGAACGTTTGTCTTAATTTGCCTAAAGTAACTGTTTTTAAATTACCAACGTAACCAGTGTGATGTTGATATAACTTGTCTTTTTCTTTATTGCCGGTAACGCCTATTTTCTCTGCATTCACTACAATAATGTAATCACCGGTATCAACGTGCGGTGTGTATTCTGGTTTATGTTTTCCGCGCAGACGACGTGCAATCTCAGAAGCAAGGCGGCCTAGCGTCTTGCCTTCTGCATCAACTACGTACCAATCACGCTTAACTTCTGCTGGTTTTGCACTAAATGTTTTCATCGTTATCGTTTTTCTGTAAATGCGTCTTTTTGTAAAGGCTCAATAAAAGAGCGAGAATTATACTAAATAATGCTTATTTTTCAATATTTATTTACATTGGATACCAATTTATTTTCATTACAGCTTTATATTCAAAGAGTGTAATTTGCGATACAGGTGAGTGCGCTCGATGCCCACCGCTGCTGATAATTTAGCAACACTACCACCAGCACGTTCAAAATGGTATTCCAAATAGGCTTTTTCAAAATGATCCCGAGCTTCTTTGAGTGGTAGGTTAAAAAAATCTGGCACTGATGAGGATGTGCCTATATCACTAACCACGGTGCCTAATGCTAACTTTACTTCTTCTAATTCGATGTCTTCTCCGACACCTAAAATCATCAATCGCTGTACCAGATTTTTTAATTCCCGGACATTGCCACGCCAACTATAGTTGCGTAAAAAATTTTGTGCTGCCATCGAAAAGCGCCGAAATGCCAATTTATCCTGATTAACAAAGTAATCTACGTAAAAACTTAATAATGCGGGCACATCTTCACTATGGTTTCTAAGCGGCTGAATATCGAGAGTAACTTCATTGAGCAAATAATATAAATCCTGCCGAAAGCGCCCGGATTTAACTTCATCATCTAATGGAATTCGCGTCGAGGCGATCACGCGAACGTCAACGCTCACCGCCTCACCACCGCCTACTCGCAGAAAAGAACTCGATTCTAATGCGCTTAACAATCTTAATTGGGTTTCCTTATCCATCCCACCAATTTCGCCTAAAAATAAAGTTCCCTTGTGCGCGCGCTCTAATAACCCAAGATAAACTTTACCACCACATTCCTTACCAAAAAACTCTACTGCCGAGTTTTCCGGCGCAATGCTGCCAACAGCAACATCGATAAAAGGCCCTTCCCGATGAGAACTATTATTGTGCAGATAACGCGCATACAACTCTTTCCCAACACCGGCCTCGCCAACGAACAGCACTCGCGCGTCATGCTGTGCTAATCGTTTCAATTGATCTTTTGTTCGAGCTACCGTTGCGCTTCTGCCGACCGGCTCTATATCGGCAACCAATGATTGTCTGAACCCGGCATTTTCCAATTGCAGATTGCCAGCCTCCAAAGCACGCTCTACGACAAGCAATAATTTTGCTAGCGATAAGGGCTTTTCAAGAAAGTCATAAGCGCCTAGGCGAGTCGCTTCAACCGCTGTTTCTACCGAGCCATGCCCAGACATCATAATGACGGGACAGTGAATGGTATCTTCTGCAAGCCACTCTTTCAAAAGGGTAATGCCGTCAGTGTCAGGCATCCAGATATCAAGCAGAATTAAGTCAGGATGGATGGATAGCTTTAATTCGCGTGCTGCGCAAGCATTTTCGGCCATGGCCACATCGTAGCCTTCATCTTCGAGAATTTCGCTAACTAATCGTCGAATTTCGGGTTCATCATCGACAACCAGAATGCGTTGTGTGTGTGTATTCATTATTACCATTAAGTTTTAAACATTACACGCGGGGAGTTGGAGTATAAATCCAGCACCTACTTTGCAGCTGGTGTCGACCCATATTGCACCACCGTGCTCTTCAATTATTTTTTTTACAATCGCCAGACCTAAACCAGTGCCTTTGGCTTTAGTCGTGACATAGGGTTCAAAAATTTTTTCTAGCTGCTCCTCTCTAATACCCGGACCATCGTCATGTAATGCAATTTCAATGAAATCAGTATCATTTTTCTGTACCCGATGTAGCTTAATTTCAATTAAGCCTTTTGATTCTATCGCTTCCAGCGCATTTTTAATCAGATTATGCAGTACCTGTCTGATACTGACAGGATCGCCATTAACTATAAGCAAGCCCTCTCCATAAACAGCTTTAAATTTCACCCCTGATTTTAATACATAAAGCGCCAACACTTCTTGAACCAATGCCGATAAATCAACGGATACGGATTGTTTTTTAGAAGGCTTGGCATATTCCGAAAAATCATCAACCATTTCTTTCATGGCTTCAACCTGCTGCACAATAGTTTTGGTTGAACGTTGCAGAATATTGGCATCGCTGGCGTCGAGTTTATCGGCCAATTTATGCTGTAAACGTTCGGCGGAAAGTTGGATGGGTGTTAGCGGATTTTTAATTTCATGCGCCAAACGTCTTGCAACTTCGCCCCATGCTGCATTTTTCTGAGCCTGAATTAAATCGGTGACATCATCAAAAACCACAACGGCACCAACGCGGGCACCTTCTTGTGAAAACAATGGCGTACCTCGACATAATAATTCCTGACGACCATTAGGCCCCAAAAAAGCAATACGTTGCTCCCAAATATCATCGGCCTGTTCCAATAAGCGTTGAATGAATTTAAGTGGCTCAGCCAGTTCAGTTGAACTCTCGGCAAGCTGCAACAGTGTTCGTCCAATAAAATGATTAACCTGAATCCGAAAAATGCGGTAAGCCGCTTGATTAGCCGTACGAATTTTGTATATCGCATCAAAGCTAATCACACCAGCCGTTAAATTTGCCAGAATAGTTTCCAGGTAAGCGCGTTGATTTTCTATTTCAATACCCGCCATTTTAGATTCGTTTCTTGCCTTGGCTATACGTTGCGTCATCTCGTTGAACGATTCAACCAGAAAACCCAAATCATCCTGAGCAATAACCGGTACAAACTGATCATAACGCCCTGACGCAACCGCTTGCGTCCCTTTAACCAATTCCTTCACTGGCGCAATAATATGACGAATACTGATAAAGGCAACCCATATCGCGGCCAATAAACTCATTAACAACACCAACGACAGTGCCAGTGAGAAACTCACCTTTAATGAATGTCTTAAAAAATTCATCTCCTGATAACGTACAAAGGCGAATTCCACGGAATCAGCTAAATCGGCAATTCTTACTGGTACGGGGTACAACGCCTGTAAATAGTAGGGTTCCTGCGCCTTAACGGGAACAATCGCACGTATCATTAATTCATTTTGATGAGCCGGGGTCAGTGCCACATAATCTTTGTTTTGCCGTAGCTGTAGCCAGATAGGCTCGTCCGGCAGACTGGGTAAAATATCACTCGGATTAACGCTGCTGGAAGCAATAATTTTTCCCGGACTGGAAAACAACGTCATTTCAAAGGCATCTGAGCGTTCACGCAAATTATCCACTTCCAGCGTAATCAAATTAGCTGACGTTTCTGCCAATATTTCGGCGAGTTGCTGTGTTTGTTTCAAATGCCAGCGCATCCGCTGATCTAAAGAAGCCTGACTAAGCTCCAGTGAATCTTCCATGGCACGATCAATTTCAACATTAAACCAGCTATCAATCCCCTGATGTAAAAATTGCATCGAAAAATAAAACACAATCGCAGCGGGAGCCAAAGCCAGAACAACAAACAAAGACACCATACGAGTCGTCAATCTGGAACCGGCTTCGCGTTTTTTAAGTTGCCGGGTTAACGCAATAATATTAGCGCCGACCAAGCCCAGCAAAACGATAGAACCCAAGGCATTAATCAACAGCAGCCATGAATAAATTTCACCTAATTCTGACGACTCTTGCGTAGCTGAACTCATTAGCTGTAAGGACAGCAGAATTAATCCGAACAAAACGAAAACAGACAAATTAAAAGGAGGCTTTATTTTTTCAGTTGCCATACGGTCTTATCGCTGGATAAATACCATTGCCTATCCATATAAGCAATCGGGCGGAGTGGTAAAGGTAATGCGTCACGATCAAAAACAATATTCAACTCGACGATTATTTTCTGCTCTGGTGCAATAGCCGCTTTATCGATAATTGATAAATTGCGTAATGTCGACATTGAATCCAGCGCACCCGCTAACGTCGAAAAATTATGCATCTCATCGCCGCTTTCATTGCTGACACGGTACATATTCAATAACGCGTGATATTGCAATCGGTAACTCAACGCCACTTCAGTTAGCGTTTTATTCCACAAGAAAGGGCGGACTTGCTTCGTTTTAATATGCACAATCCAGAATAATGGCACGCCATTTTGCAGCGCTTCCCGGGTTTTTGGGCTTAGTCGATAACTAATGTCGGCAGATAAGACTATTCGCTCACCCTGTATTGTCACATCGGCAGCTTTGACTTCAGCGGAATAGTTTTCGGCCTGAGCAACGAATGGCGATAACCAAGCCAAAAGACATAACGTCCCAAAAGACAGCAAATAACACGCTTTATAATTTGCGTAGGCGCGCATAGTAAAAACCGTCCATTGCCAAGTCACCGGTTAAAATCTGGCGTCCAATATTGGCTACGGTTCCCCAGTTTGCTAAAAATGGCGCTTCAACAGCATCTGGATGCTGTGCTAGAAACGCTTGAATTTGCAATTCATTTTCTTGTTTTAATATTGAACAAGTGGCATAAACCAGCAGCCCACTAGGAGCCAATAGCGGCCAGATTGCCGTTAAGATATTGCTTTGTAAACACTGCAAAGGCTTAATATCTTCGGCGCGGCGCAACAGTTTTATATCAGGATGACGGCGTACTACACCGAGCGCAGAGCATGGCGCATCCAGCAAAATGCGATCAAAAACTTGACCATCCCACCATTCCTCTGGATTTGCTGCATCGCCAACGATCAGCGTGGCGGACAACTGTAAGCGTTGCAAATTTTCGGTGACTCGCTGCATTCTGGAAGCATCATTATCTACAGCAACCAGTTCCTTAAGCAGCGGATGTCTCTCCAATATATGAGCGGTTTTGCCACCCGGTGCGGCACAAACATCCAGAACGCGTTGCTCTGCCTGAATATCCAACAAACCTGCCGCTAATTGTGCCGCCGTATCCTGAACAGAAACCCAGCCTTCTGCAAAACCAGGTAACAGCTCAACAGCCACCGGCTTATCGAGTATCAGCGCAGATAGGCAAAAATCAACTACCCTAGCACCAATGTCTTGTTCGCTTAGTTTTTGTAAATACGCCTCAGCAGTTATTTTTGCAACATTAACGCGCAATACCATAGGCGGCTGGCGGTTATTTTCCAGAAGAATAGCTTGCGCTTGCTCAGGCCAGTCCTGAGTTATTTGTTGAATCAACCAGACGGGATGACTGATTGCCGCTGAATAAACTTGATCGGCTTTTCGCTCAAGCCTTTCTTGTTCGCGCAAATAAGCTCTTAATAATGCGTTAATCAGTGCTTTGGCCCACGGTTTTTTTCGTGCGGCGAATACTGTTTCCGAAACAGCAGCATGAGGTTTTACTCGCATAAAGTTAAGTTGATACAAACCCACCAATGCCAGTGCCTTGATATTGTTATCTTTTAACGGTTTATCTAAAAGTTCGTTTAAGATAAAATCCAATCGATGATAATACCTGCAAACGCCGTAGCACAACGCTTGAATAAAGGCCTGATCTTTACCGCCCTCAACAACTTGCAGTGCCTTTTCCAATGCCGAGGTTAATGATTGTCCGTTTTGTAAAACCTGAGTTAAAACGCTTGCAGCAATTAATCGTGTGTTTATGCTCAACCCAGTTTCACTCCGTCAACATCGTGAGCATTCAAAAAAGCATTTATGGTCATACGCTTACCACCCGGCATTTGCACTTCATGTAGACGCAATAGACCGTCCCCAGTACCGACATCCACATTTTTATGGGAACAACGCACTTGACTTGGCGCCAAAATCATATCGGTATCAATCGCTTCTGCCAACCAGATACGCAGTACCTCGCCCCGATAAAGCGTTTGCGCAACAGGCCATGCATTCAATCCCCTAACCTGTCTGGCAATCTGTTCGGCAGGCCGTGTCCAATCAATGACTGCTTCACTTTTTTCGAGTTTTTCGGCATACGTCACCAGCGCTTCATCTTGCGGCTGCGCCTGCACCGTACCTGCTTCGATTTGCGCCAAGACCTTAGCTAACCCGATTGCGCCAAGCTCGGCTAATTTATCATGGACAATGCAGGAGGTATCGCTTGCACTCAATAGATAGTCTTCTTTATGCAACATATCACCGGCATCCAGCTTACGCACTATTTGCATGACTGTAATACCGGTTTTTTCATCGCCAGCCATCAAAGCGCGTTGAATTGGCGCTGCACCACGCCAGCGCGGTAATAATGAACCGTGCACGTTAAGGCAACCCAGTTTCGGCACCTCCAATACGTCCTGTGATAAAATCATGCCATAAGCAACAACAACAATAAGATCGGCATTGAATGCTTTTATTTTCTGGAGCGCTTCATCATTTTTTAGACTAAGCGGCTGTAAAACAGGTATGCCAGCACTTAATGCCAATGCTTTAACCGGACTGGGATGTAAATGCTGACCTCGACCTGCAGGTCGATCAGGTTGCGTATAAACAGCGCAAAGTTGATGAGTTGAATCAAGCAACATTTTCAAACTGGGTACGGCAAACAGGGGAGTACCGGCAAAAATAATCTTCATGATCCACTTTTTTCCATTTTATGAATTTTTTGCAACTTGGTTTTAATCCGTTGACGCTTTAAAGACGATAGATAATCAACGAATAATTTTCCTTCCAAATGATCAATTTCATGCTGCACACACACTGCCAGCAGATCATTCGCTTCAAACTCAAACGCTTGCCCTGCTCTATTTAGAGCTTTAACGCGAATATGTTCGCCACGTTTTACTTTTTCAAAAAAACCAGGCACCGAAAGACAGCCTTCTTCAGATTCTTTAACACCGTCTTTTTCAATAATTTCAGGATTAATCAAACAAAGCGGGGCATTTTTTTCTTCGCTGAGATCAATAACAATCACCCGCTGTTGGACATTAACCTGAGTCGCTGCCAAGCCCACACCTTTAGCGTCGTACATGGTTTCAAGCATATCATCGATTAATTTTTTAGTTTTATCATCGACCGTTTTGACAGCGGCGGCTTTTTTGCGTAGGCGATCATCCGGAAATTCGAGAATAGTTAGAATACTCAACAAACTCTCCACACAAATAATTTAAGAGCGGAATTCTATATGTTTTTGTAGATTGTGCAAACGGTAAGGCAGCCGTTCTGAGAAGTTAAACAGAATCTTTTACCCTTTACTAAACTTCCGTACCTAGTCATCTAGCTGAAAATTCTCCTTAACTTCATCATGCGGAATGGCAATACACAACGTTGTACTTAGGGTTTTTGTCAGTAGATTGACTATAATGAGGTACTGAAAATATATCGCTGCTATTGTCGGGCGAGTTTGCTTGTTAATTCTTAGTGTTGAGTGTGTAAATATGGTGTTGTCGCGCATTTTGCTAGTTGATGATAATAAAACAAGATCCCAACAGCTTGAAACCGTTCTTCAATTTATGGAATATCAAGTGGAAATAGCCACTTCCTTAAATTATGAAACGTATATCGATAAATTTGACGACTTAGTGGTTATTTTTTTAGGTCATGATGTCGCTAAACAGGCCGCCATATTCAAAACATTTGAAAAACGCACGCGCACTATTCCGTTGATTTTACTTACTGATAAAGACAGTGTTCCGCAACTATCAACTGCAACTAATAATCTGGTGTTGCCCATTCTCGAATGGCCCGCCACCTATCCTGATCTGAAAAAAATCATTGATAAGCTACCGGATTCCACGTTGCCTGCGCCAATACACCAAGCCGCTTTAAGAGACGAGCCTCGTTTTTCTGCCCTTGATCGCCTACAAGGAAATAGCCACGCCATTGGTATGGTGCGCAAACTGATTCATCAAGTTGCTGAATCGGATGCAACGGTATTAATTCTGGGTGAATCAGGCACTGGCAAAGAAGTCGTCGCCAGAGCGCTTCATGATCTTTCCCATCGCCGAACAAAATTATTTGTACCTATTAATTGCGGTGCTATTCCGGGTGAGTTGCTCGAAAGTGAATTATTCGGGCATGAAAAAGGCGCATTTACCGGCGCATTAAGCGCAAGACAGGGACGCTTTGAAATGGCCGAAGGCGGTACCCTGTTTCTTGACGAGATTGGCGATATGCCAATGACTATGCAGGTTAAATTACTGCGCGTGCTTCAGGAGCGCACATTTGAGCGTGTTGGTAGTAACAAAACAATACATTGCGACGTTAGAATTGTTGCGGCAACGCATCGATTTCTCGAAAATGAAATTAAAGACAACCGCTTTAGAGAAGATTTGTATTATCGCCTGAATGTTTTTCCTATCGAAATGCCACCCTTACGGGAACGGCCTGAAGATATACCGTTGCTGGTAGCCGATCTTGTTGCCAGAATGAAAGCATCAAACCGTGGCTCAGTATGCCTGAGCAATGCCGCTATGGCTTTGTTGATGCAACATGAATGGCCGGGTAATATCAGGGAGCTGGCCAATCTAATAGAAAGATTGGCCATTATTTACCCCAAAGAAAGAGTCGATGTAGCAGCGCTTCCGGAAAAATTTCAGCATTATCAAGTACCGGAAGGTATTACTAATGATATTGACGTGTCTGATGACGAAGATAACAGTGATGATGTAGATCAAGTGCTGGTCGTCACCCCTGAGCGCTTTACCGAAACCGGAAACAGCATTACAAATTTAACGCCGCTGCCAAAGCAGGGTATCGATTTGAAGGAATATCTAAATATTATGGAAATTGATTTGATTCGTCAGGCTTTGGAAGAATGTAACGGTGTTGTCGCACATGCGGCTAAACGCCTTAATATGCGTCGCACCACCTTGGTTGAAAAATTACGCAAGTATGAGCTACCACGTTAGCGACACCGGTAGGACTAAACTAACTATCCAAATTAAGTTTCTTGAGGCGATACCGAAATGACCGAAATGAAAGACCTAACTGTTTGGCAGCCGCTGTTTTATTCCAGCTGTTTTCTGCCAAAGCCGCAGTGATCGCCTTTCTTTCAATAGCTTCAAGATAATCCTCAAGTGATCCCCTAGCAGTATCATATTGCTCAGAACCCGCCGAACCCTCGTTATTTACCGGCAGATTCAAGTCATCAATGTCAATAGTTTTACCCTCATATAAAGCTAACGCACGCTCCAAAATATTTTCAAGCTCCCTGACATTACCCGGAAAATGATAGCTTTGCAGCATAGCTAATGCCGCCGCCGATAAACTGGGCTTAATCGTCGCGGCATCGGTTGTCAATTTTGACAAGGTATGTTCAATAAGTAACGGAATATCCGCGCTACGCTCACGTAATGGAGGAATATGAAGATCAATCACATTGATACGGTAATATAAATCCTGTCTGAAACTGCCTTCCTGAACCATGCTTGCAAGGTTGCGGTGAGTTGCACTAAGCAGGCGAATATTAACGGGCGTTTCTTGAAGCTCTCCAACGGGACGAATTTTTTTTTCCTGTATCGCTCGCAGTAATTTTACTTGTAGTGATTGTGGCAAATCCGCAATTTCATCCAGGAATAATGTGCCGCCCTCGGCAGCCTGAAACAAGCCTTTTTTGTCACTGATAGCACCACTAAAACTGCCTTTTTTATGACCAAAAAACTCACTTTCCATCAGCTCATGCGGGATAGCGCCACAGTTAATGGCAACAAACGGCTGTTCACTACGCGAACTTTGCTGATGAATAAGCCGAGCGACTAATTCCTTGCCTGAACCCGATTCTCCACTGATATAAACAGGCGCCTGACTGCGTGCCAGTTTGGTAATTTTTGAGCGAATGGCTCGCATGACAAGGGATTCGCCGAGCAGTATATGGCGCATCCGGCGGTCATTTTTGGGCATGTCCTCCGTATGGGATAGTTTTAACGTATTGCTTATCAGTTGTCTGAATACCACCAAATCCAGCGGTTTGGAGATAAAGTCAAACGCGCCTTTTTTCATGGCGAGAATAGCCGTATCCATATTGCCATGCGCAGTAATAACGGCAACAGGCATTGAGTTAGCCATGCTCTGTATAAAATCAACCAACTCCAAGCCGTTGCCATCAGGCAAGCGCATATCCGTCAGGCAAAAATCATACGATCGCTGTTTTAACAACGCCTTGGCAGAGGCTATATTTTCAGCACAGTATGTTTGAATTGACATTCTGTTCAGCGTGATTTCCAGTAATTCACAAATATCAGGCTCATCATCTACAATCAATGCAACAGGCGTTTTCATAATTCAATCGTCATATTTCAATCAAAGTTTTTTCAGCATCCATTAAACAGAGTCTAAAGCAGCTCTGATGACCCTCTTTAAAATCATAGCTCAATTTCGCCTGATTTAATTCGGCTAATTCCCTTGAGATATAAAGTCCTAACCCGGTTCCATTCGCTGACGTGGTAAAAAATGGCTCAAAAAGATGCTTGAGATGTTCAACACTAATACCGGCGCCATTGTCGATCACTTCTATACACGGCAAATTCTCAAATTTAAAGCAGCGTAATATGATGTGCGGGTATTCAGAACCGCTATATTTCAAAGCGTTTTGGCACAGATTATCCATAATCTGTTTTAAATGATTGGGATCAATAAAGGCATATAAAGGCTCAACAGCCAGTAATAATTCAAATGTGTCTGAATTAATGGTGTTTTCAACCATAAATTCTTTTAAATAAATCTCCAGCCACAGCTGTAGGTGCATTTTTTGCCGTCTTGAATCACTTCTTCTCGAAAGCTGCAAGATGTCTTCAATAATACGGTCAACTCGCTTGCAATGCGTTTGTATGATAACCGTCATACGGTAATCCTGACTCGACAAATCCTGATTTTCTGAAAGCAACTGCCCAGCATGACTAATTGCACCTAATGGATTTCGTATTTCATGGGCAATACTGGCCGTAAGACGCCCTAATGAAGCGAGCTTGCTTTGCTGTACTCGTTGATTATAAAGCGCAATGTCTTCAAGAATAATCATGTAAAAAAAATCGTAACTCTTTGCTAACGACATGAAACGGCTGTAAATTTCCGGCTGGCTTGGTATTGGTAACAAAACAGCATCCAGCTTGGAATCGGTAAGCCACACTTGAAAAGCTTGCGATAACGTAATGGAAATATCACCAAGGTACGCTGGCGTAGTTACCAAATGGGTCAATCGTAAAGCCGCTCCATTGACCATTTGTACTTTCTGATCCTTATCAATAATGATGATACCGGATTGTAGATGTTGAATAATGTATTGATTAATATCTTCTAATTTAACGATGGTTTGTTTTTGTTGATCTGCTAACTGTAACGCCTCTTCACTGCGCTTCGCCAGAATATAAGACAACAATGCGATAGTGAAAAAAGTAGCTCCCAACATGCCAGAAT
>CANNKH010000013.1 GCA_947504985.1 Methylococcaceae bacterium
CAGCGGTATTCGCGTCGGCACGCCCGCACCAACAACACGCGGCTTTAAAGAAGCTGAAGTCGCCGAAATTGCACAGATGATGTGTGATGTGATGGAAAATATCGATAATGACGATGTTATTACTGAGGTGCGGGAGCGAGTAGGTCATCTTTGTGCACGATTTCCAGTTTATAGCGGATCAAAATAGTATCAGTATTTAGATAGCTCGCATCCTCCCCTTTTTTAAAGTCTGCGAGCTACTTTATAGCTACGGTTCTGATTCTCCCCCTTCTTTCTCTTGGATAATAATCATGTCAGATATAGAAATCGCCCAACATGCAAACATAAAGCCGATTATCGGCTTGGCACTAGAACAGTACGGCATTGCTGCCGAACATCTTGACCCGATTGGTCACTTCAAGGCGAAATTGTCACTGGAATATGTCAACAGCCTGACAGACAACGACAACGGAAAGTTGATATTGGTAACGGCGATTAGTCCAACACCGGCAGGTGAAGGCAAGACAACGACAACCGTTGGGCTTGGCGATGCTATGAATCGCCTGGGTAAAAAAACAATAATGTGCTTGCGCGAACCTTCTTTGGGTCCCTGTTTTGGCGTCAAAGGCGGTGCTGCGGGCGGTGGTTATGCACAGGTTGTGCCTATGGAAGACATTAACCTGCATTTTACTGGCGATTTTCACGCTATTGGCGTGGCGCATAACCTGTTATCCGCGTTGATAGATAATCATATCAACCACGGTAACGAACTGGATATTGATCCCCGACGCATCCAATGGAAACGTGTTGTGGATATGAACGACCGCGCTTTGCGTAATATTGTTGTTGGAATGGGCGGCGTGGCTAACGGCTATATGCGCGAAGATGGTTATGACATTGTGGTCGCCTCTGAAGTAATGGCTATTTTGTGCCTAGCGACTGGGCGCGTTGATTTGAAAGAACGCTTGGGGCGCATTGTCATTGGCTATAAGTCGGACAATAAAACGCCCGTTTATGCGCGTGATTTGAATGCGCAAGGGGCGATGGCGGCGTTACTGAAGGATGCGATTAAACCAAATCTGGTACAAACACTGGAAAACAATATTGCCATCGTTCATGGTGGTCCGTTTGCTAATATTGCACATGGTTGCAATACCGTTACCGCAACAAAAACGGCATTAAAACTGGCGGATTACGTTGTCACCGAAGCGGGTTTCGGTGCTGATTTGGGTGCAGAAAAATTTATCGATATTAAATGTCGCATATCCGGATTAAAACCGTCGGCAGTCGTTTTGGTCGCTACCGTTCGGGCATTAAAATTCCACGGCGGTGTTGCCAAAGAAGCCTTAAGCCAAGAAAATCTTACGGCACTGGAACAAGGTTTTGTCAATCTGGAGCGTCATTACAACAATATCACCCAACATTTTGGCTTGCCTTGCGTGGTCTGCATCAATCATTTCACTTTTGATACGGATGCTGAAATCAACCTGCTACAACAGAAATGCGCAGACTTCGGTGCAACTTGCGTGGTATCAAAACATTGGGCGGAAGGCGGTGCCGGAGCTGAAAAGTTAGCAGCAGCAGTTATTAATGTCGTTGATAATCGTGAGCCTGGCTTTACCTTTGTTTACGATGAAAACTTGACGCTATGGGAAAAAATTGAAGCGATAGCAACCAAGTTATACGGTGCAGCGGCAGTTAACGCTAACACCAAAGTAAGGGCGCAATTGACCGCATGGGAAGCTGATTATGGGCGCTTCCCCGTTTGTATTGCAAAAACCCAAATGTCATTTTCGACAAATCCTAACACCAAAGGCGCACCGTCTGGTCATACGGTAGAAATTCGTGATGTCAGGCTGGCAAATGGCGCAGGCTTTGTTGTCGCCATCGCGGGCGATATGATGACCATGCCCGGACTGCCCAAAGTGCCAGCGGCAGAGCGCATTGATATTGATGATGATGGTCGGATAACGGGATTATTCTGATTAGGTTTTTTGGTAATTATTCAGCCCCTGCCAAAAGTGCAGACTCTAAACGGTCACCATTCGTTTGTTTTGTAGAGACGTTGCTGTGCAAAGTCTCTACGACTCCAACCTGATATGAGTAAAAACAGAATTGTGACTGTTTGAATGTGCCATAACAGCCAGTCCTCAAAAGACTGGCTCTCATTATATTGCCGCAGTGTGTCATGATCTTCCTAACTTAAGGTAACTCGTAAAAAATAAACTATCTTTCATTTCAAAAACAAAGGCGCAAGGCGTTTGCGCCTTTTCTTTGTGACAAATCAACTTAACTCGCATTCACCCTATGGGTATTCTTAAAAAACTGGCCTCACAAACGGCTATCTATGGCCTTAGCAGTATTTTCGGTCGATTTCTCAATTATTTACTGGTACCACTCTATACCTACCATTTCTCACCCGAGGAATACGGAGTGGTCTCAGAGTTTTATGCCTATGCCGGATTCTTTTCGGTGCTATTGCTGTGTGGATTTGAGACCGGCTATTTCCGGTTTCGTGATAAAGAACATCTTGATCGTGATGTCACTTATTCAACGGCGTTAATCTTTGTCGTGCTAATGAACCTTAGTTTTTTTCTTGGTATTACGCTGATTAATTCGCAACTGTCGGCCGCTTTAAATTATGCCGATCATCCTGAATATGTCCTGTGCTTTACGGTAATATTAACGCTCGATGCAATTGCTGCACTCCCTTTCGCACGATTGCGGGCAGAAAATAAGGCGCTCCGCTTTGCGGGTATCAAGCTGACTGAAATACTCGTTACCGTGTTATTAAGCCTATTTTTTATTAGTTATTGCCCGACACTTTATCAACAAAATCCGCAATCAGTATTACTGTATTGGTATCAACCTAACATCGGCTTAGGTTATGTTTTTATTGCTAATTTGTCAGCCAGCCTTGTCAAGTTTCTATTGGTAACACCGCAGTTGGTCGGTATGGCTTGGGGCTTTGATCGTAAGATCTTTGCACGCTTGATACGTTATTCGTTGCCGATGACCGCTGTGGGTTTCGCAGGTATTATCAATGAAATGCTGGATCGTAGTTTGCTCAAATACCTGCTGCCTTACGATACCCAAACTAATATGAAAATGCTGGGAATTTACAGTGCCTGCTACAAATTATCGATTTTAATGTCGCTGTTTATTCAGGCGTTTCGTTATGCCGCTGAACCATTGTTCTTTGCCTATGCAGATAAAGCCGATGCCCGCAAAATTTACGCCGATGTCCTTAAATATTTTGTTATTTTCTGTGTATTCATTTTTTTATTAGTGACATTATTTATTGATTTCTTTAAATATTTCGTCGGTGAGGACTATCGAAGCGGTTTAACGGTTGTACCGATTTTATTATTGGCAAATCTGTGCCTGGGTTTGTATGTCAATTTGTCAGTTTGGTACAAACTCACGGATCGGACGCTAATGGGCGCGGGTATTGCCATTGTGGGCGCAATCTTAACGATTGGGCTTAATGTGTGGTGGATTCCAATGTTTGGTTATATCGGTTCGGCGTGGGCAACGTTGGCTTGCTATGCTGGCATGGCTATCGTTTCTTATGGGTTTGGGCAAAAATATTACCCGGTGGCTTATGATGTCAGACGGGTATCAGGTTATATTTTATTGGGTGTTGGCTTATTTCAGACTAGCCAATATGCAACGCGCTTTAGTGTTTTGGCACCGTGGTTATTAGCGGCCGAATTAATGCTAATTTACCTTTTGACAATCGCCTTTTTTGAAATCCGGCTCAGACGATAACGACTGTATTTTGATGCTGTCTTAGATGCTAGAATGCCGAACGTTTTTATCACTTCACCTCTTAAGTTATGTCAAACAATCCTGAAGCCAAAGCACGTTTAATCGGCGTTATTATTCTCTTGTTGCTAGGCGGCTGGGTATTGCACAGCTTTCTACCTTTATTAGCTTGGGCGGTTGTCCTGGCTATCACAACTTGGCCTATTTACCAGCGTTTGTTGATCCGCAAGGAGCTACATGGAAAAGTAACCTGGGGTGCCGTTATGCTCACCTTATTAATGGGAACAATTATTCTTGCGCCATTGGGTTACGGATTAAGCAGATTACTTGATGAAGCCCAGTCTCTTGGGCAGTTTTTGACGGATGCACAACATATCGGTATCCCTCCTCCCGAATGGTTGGAATCTTTGCCGATGATTGGCGCTTGGGCAAAACAAAGCTGGATTAACGCATTAGGCAGTGCTGAAGCAGCGAAGACAGCGCTGCATTGGCTTGGCACTGGCGGCGCCGTTAGCTACACAAAAGATTTTGCCAGCCAGCTGTTTAATCGCTTTATCAGTTTTTTGATGATTCTTTTACTGTTGCTTTTTGTTTATCAACATGGTGATAGCTTGGCACGCCAAGTGCTTGCATGTAGCCGCAAAGTATTTGGTGAAGTCGGTGCACGCTATACCCTTCATGCAACAGCGGCGGTGCGTGCCACAGTCAACGGTATGGTATTGGTCGGCTTGGGCAAAGGTTTATTGATGGGCGTTGGTTATGCGTTTGCTGGCTTAAGCCAACCGGCAATACTCGGCGCATTAACCGGTATTTTTGCGATGATCCCTTTTGCCGCTAAACTGATTTTTGGTGTTTGTTCGCTGGTATTGATTGCAAAAGGGCATATAGCGGCGGCGGCGGGGCTATTTACCTACGGCATGGTACTGACCTTGATTGCTGACAATTATGTGCGACCCGCTTTAATTGGCGGCGCTGTCAGGTTGCCTTTCCTTTGGACGTTACTGGGTATTTTCGGTGGCATGGAAACCTTTGGTTTGCTGGGACTATTTTTAGGGCCGACACTTATGGCCGTATTGATGTCAATCTGGCGTGACTGGATTGATGACATTAACAAATCGGCTTAGGAAGCGCTGATAGCTTTCTCAATTACCAACTTAATGCGGGACGGCTTAACCTTAAACAGCCTCTGCTTTAAATTTAGTTGCCGTTTTCTCTAACGAGTGACCGCCGCTCTTATCATCTTTAGGCGTGATCTATCTTATTAGTATCATGCTTTTTTACTGCTTCATTTGAAGCTTTTTATCTACTTGTAATTAAGAGGTGCGATTTATGAAAAAATTATTACTAATCAGCTCTGTTCTGCTAACGGCCTGTGCCACCGATCCCTATACAGGACAATCCACGATGAGCAATACCGGTAAAGGCGCGGGAATAGGAGCCGTCGTCGGCGCAGGCGCGGGCACATTATTTGGTGGTAACGATCTTAAAAATGCCGGATTGGGCGCATTAGCCGGTGGGGTTGTTGGCGCAGCGGTCGGTGCTTATATGGACAATCAGCAACAAGAAATGCAGCAATCCTTGCAAGGCACGGGTATCCAAGTGCAACGTACCTCAGAAAATACACTTAACTTAACAATGCCTAGCAGCATCACCTTTGGCTTTGATTCGGCGACATTAACACCACAAGCACAAACGGCACTGGACACTGTTGCCAATGTGTTAAATCAATACCCCGATTCCACGATTACGATCGCCGGGCACACCGATGATTCGGGTACAGATGCTTATAATTTAAAACTATCTGAAGAGCGCGCAGCAAGTGTTTCGACCTATTTATCCCAACATAATGTCAATTACTCTCGCCTGACGACACGGGGTCTGGGTGAAACCATGCCCAAACTTCCCAATACCAGCGAAGCCAACCGTGCCCAGAACCGCCGCGTAGAACTGGCTATTGTTGCCAATAATAATGCCGGTACCCCGCCACAAAATATACCGCAACAAGGTTATCCTCAACAGCAGGGCTATCCACAACCGGGCAATTATCTTCAGCAGCAACAACAAAATACCCAAAAACAACTTCGCCAACAAAAACGTCTGCTTCGCCAACAGCAGCAGCAACTCAATTATCGATAATATCCCCATTTAGCTATCGCTATTTATACTTAGGAATTTTTGTCATGCACGCCGAGCTATTGAAACATTTACAGCACAACCATGACTTTGCCACCATTAATAGAAAAGGGGAACGCCGCACGCGGCAAGTTCTTGTCCTTACTTTTTTAACAATGGGCGTGGAAATTGCTGCAGGAATTGCTTTCGGTTCGATGGCTTTGCTTGCTGACGGCTGGCATATGGCAACGCATGTGGCTGCGTTTATGATTACGCTGTTTGCTTATCGGTATTCACGCATTCATTCTGCTGATCAGACCTTTGCATTCAGTTCTGGAAAAGTAGGGGTTTTGGGGGGGTTTGCAAGCTCGGTTGCGCTGGGTGTTGTTGCCTTAATGATGCTGGTAGAATCGGGAGAACGCCTACTAAAACCAGCAATTATTCACTTCGATGAAGCCATCATGGTGGCAAGCTTTGGTTTATTTATCAACATTGTTTGTGCCTTGCTGCTTAAAGATCACCACCATGATCACAGTCACTCTCACCATGGACATACGCATCATGAGCATGATCATAACCTTAAAGCCGCTTATGCTCATGTCCTTGCCGATGCGCTGACCTCAATTTTGGCGCTTATCGCGCTGTCAGCAGGCAAATATTACGGCTGGACAATGCTGGATCCTGCGATGGGAATTATCGGCGCGTTTGTTATCACTCGCTGGTCTTATGTGTTGATGCGAGAAACCAGTCCGGTACTGATTGACGAAAGCATTGCCTTGCAATACAAAAAGGCGATTACTGAACATATAGAAAGCGACGCTGATAACCGAATTTCAGATCTGCATATCTGGCGCGTAGGCCCTGGACATTTCGCAGTTATTATCTCTTTAGTGTCACATACACCTAAAGCGCCAAGCTATTACAAAGACCTACTGAAAAATTTTCATACCTTTGACGGCGTTAATAAACTTTCGCATATTACCGTTGAAGTTAATCGATGCACTGATAGTGGATGTGTTGCTCCAAATTCAAACAGTTGATGGCACAAATATAACAGGCAATAAAAAGCCCGCATAAAGCGGGCGTGCTGAGTTCTTATTATTGTTATTATTAGGTTACAAATTACTAGCGTATAACCCAACTCAACTAAAATTACGTATTTTATTATTGTTATCATCGAGTCCTAAGACTCATCCTCCCCCTTTTTTAGCCCGTTTAAACTGGGCTAACTCTCTTAAAGGTGGCGTATTCTATATCGAGAAAACGCCTCTGTCTATAAAATGGAAACAGTTTGTATCTAAAGCCAATGCCTTTTAAAAAATAGGTAATAAATAGAGCTTGTTAGCGTGAGCAGTGAATCACAAATAATAAAATTAATGGGCAATAGCTGCCTTTTGTTAAGCTGAAATCCAGAAAACAAGGCTGCTGAATTCATATATTATCGATTACGTCTTGCTTCCTGCTCTTGTACCAAGAAAAAATTTAGTCGTTCATTCAAAATCGACGAGACAAAAAAGTTAAGCCCTTTTGACTTTTGAGCTAACTTGATTTGCAAAATAGCATTCTGAGTTTGTCCGGTTGCATAATAATATTCTGCAAGATAGCGATGAGACTCAGCAGGCTGCTTCAGGTCACTGTAAACTTGAGCCAGTAATTGCCAATAAATCGGTAACTGCTGCGTTTCAGGACTTAGTGACAATAAATTTTCTTTAGCTTGTTCCGGTTTATTGACTTTCAATAAGCAGGCAATATAGTCCAGCTTAATAGCTTCATTTTCCGGATATTGTTCAGCCAATTTCTTGTAGCGGGTTAGCGCCGTGCCGTAATCTCGTGACTCAAGTGCAGTACGCGCAAGTGCAGAGGCATATTGCACCTGATTAGGAAATTCTTGACTCAATTGTTGAAAAATAGCTTCAGCTTCTTTAATTTTTTGAGCTTTAAGCGTGACTAAACCCATGCCATAGCGAGCTACGACACGTTGATCAGCGGTACCTTGGGATAGCTTGGACTGAAAATATTTAGCTACTTCAGTATCATCAGCAATGGTTAACACACGAATTTTTGCTTTAGTTAATTGATAGCTGAGGGTGTCGGGATATTGTTTATACGGGTAGGTTTCGGCTCGTCCACGCGTATCAGAAATACGTGATGCCGTTACTGGATGCGTGCGTAAAAATTCAGGGATATTTTGTCCGTAATAACGCGTCGACTGTTGAAGACGTTCGAAAAAAGACGGCATACTGCGCGGATCGAACTGGGAACTTGCTAAGGTTTGCATACCCACTCGGTCAGCTTCTTCTTCATTTTCGCGGGTGAAATTGATTTGAAACTGAACACTGCCGGCCTGAATCGCCATAATAGCGGCTTGTCCCATCGCTGCCGATTGAGTTCCCAGCAATATGGCGGCTAATGTTGCCGCCATCGTAGGAATTGACAACCGCCCTGCCGCTTCAGCTGCACGAAATAAATGCCGTTGGGTAACATGCCCAATTTCATGCGCCATAACCGATGCCAACTCGCTTTCAGCTTCAGTCATTAACATTAACCCTGAATTAACACCAATATAACCACCTGGCCCTGCAAATGCGTTGATGTCATTTTCTAAAACGACAAAAAAGTGGAACGGGTGGCTGGGCGTATCACTATTGGCAGCCAACTTTTGACCTATCGTTTGGATATATTGTTGAATTTCGGCGTCTTGGTTAATAGTAATTTGCGAATGCAAGCTTCTGAAAAAGGCTTCACCAAACTCTTTTTCTTCTTCCGGTGTGATTAATGTGCCAGATGAATCCCCCATGTCGGGCAATTCAATTTTAGTAATGTCCCCTGCTTGTTGCGAAGCAGAGAAGATAACAAGGCTTAAAGCCAAAGCAATGGTGGTAGGATTAAATTTCATGGCGATAGGATTGAAAGGAGGGATTATAGTTCCAGTTGATGATCTAGTTTAAGATTGATTGCTACCCTCAGCATTAGCATGCGATACCTTATAGAATATCAATCTCCAATAATAAATTAACCACACAAACCATGAAATTTGCGATACAAATTAATACCAGTCCTTACCATTCGAATGCTGGTCACACCGCTTATCAGTTTATTAA
Organism: Methylococcaceae bacterium; assembly: GCA_947504985.1. Taxonomy (GTDB): domain Bacteria; phylum Pseudomonadota; class Gammaproteobacteria; order Methylococcales; family Methylomonadaceae; genus Methylovulum. Next base: position 8,961 of record CANNKH010000013.1, read on the forward strand.
TGCCGCATTAGCCCAGAAACATGAGATATTTCGGGTATTTTTTTACCATGATGGGATTTATCATGCACTTAAGTACACAACACCACCTGATGATGAATTTGCACTCACCAAGCAATGGAGCAATTTGGCACATCAACACCAGATTGACTTGGTTGTCTGCATCTCCGCCGCCCAGCGACGTGGATTATTATGCGCAGATGAATCGCATAGACAAGGCAAACAAGACAATGACCTGGCCGATGGATTTCGTATTTCCGGCCTAGGACAGTTAGTTGAAGCAACGCTAGTCAGCGATCGTTTTATCGTGTTCGGTTAAAAATATCAGGTGCTATTGAACGCATGAAGAACTACTTATTTATATTACGCAAGCCTGCACATAGCGGTATTTTAGTTCAAGAAATACTGGATGTTATTTTAACCACTGCCGCATTTGATCAGCATGTCAGTATCCTATTACTGGATGATGGTGTTTTTCACTTAAAAAACAACCAGCATCCTGAGTCTATCGGTATGAAAGATACCGCTGCAATGTTTAAAGCCTTGGAGCTATATGATGTAACTGCACTTTACACTGAAGCAGAATCGCTTGCGGAACGGGGATTAATTGAACAGGATCTGTGTTTATCTATTCACGTCGTTTTGAGGGCGGAAGTGAACAGGTTAATGACGCAATTTGACGTCATTTTTACGAGCTAGCGTTGCCGCAACCCCATATCTTGCCTGGTTAATTAGTGGATTTATTATTAACCGCAAGCTGTTGCGTGAGATAACTACTTGTTGCCTGCATACTGCCTATTAACGCATCCATCGCATTAAACTGTGACAATAATCGCGCTTGATATTGAGCCATACGAGCGTTAAGCGCCGTACGCGAAGCAGCAATATTGCTGATATCTTTTTGTAATCCAGCCGTTCGGCTTCCGATAGATCCGGTAGTGCTAAGTAAATTATCAAGCGTACCTGATAATCTATCAATGATGCCTCGACTAAACGCGATCGTACCACGACTTCCTAACGTGGCATCAGCAATTAGTAGCTTTAACCCTTTCGAATCACCATTGGCGGACGTTAAGTACTGCCCATTGCCAACGCCGGTTACGCCATCAATAGTACCTGCTACATCAACGCCGGTTGTCCCAACCGCTGCACCTAACCCTAATGTTGCACTACCTTGTGTAATTTCTATCTGTGAAGTCGATCCATAAGTCTTAGAACTAAGAGTCAACCGGTTAGTGCTAGCATCAAAAGACACACCAACGGTAAGATTATTGGCCTTAAGTGTGCTATCCGAATTAATTCGGGATTGAATATCACTCGCCAAATCAGCACCGTTAGCATAGACCTGTTGCGTTAACAAAATATTGTCAGATTGAATACCATTTACCTTAACAGCCAAGCTGTTATTAGTCGCATCCACTGTCAATGGAAAACTTATACTGCCACCATGTAATGTGGATTGTGTCGCAGCTTGTGTCAATGTGACCGCATAAGTGCCTGCTTTGGTATCCTTGGTGCTGCCGATGTACTGTACGTTGTTATCGGTCGAGCGTCCCAGTACGGAAAATAATGCAGTTACACCATCAATATCAGATGATTGTGCCGTGCTGAATTTTGCGCTGTCAAATTTTAACGTACCGTCTTTTTGCAGACCGATACCCACATCGGATAAGGTGCGTAAACTAGAGCTTGTACCATCCACCGCGTTGGTAAGTGAGTTCCTAATCTGTGACATGCCATTTTGCACGACAGAATCTCCAAGTAAAACGCCAGCGGTTTTAGTGCCAGGATCATAACTTGAAACGCTATTGACCATCGTAATAAGTGCATTGTATTTCTCGACAAAACTACTTATCGCTGTGTTTAAGTCGGCATTATTGCGGTTGACATTTATCGTCACCGTTTTGCTAGTCTGTACCTGCAGAAGATTGAATGTCACGCCTTTCAAAGTACCACTAACAGTATTGCTAGGACTCGTTACATCAAGCCCATTAATATTGACCAGTGCATCCTCTGCTGCACGAGTCTGTGTCATTTTCGGATTAGAGCCATCAAAGGCTAAATCTGATAAACCAGGCGTACCAGCTTCTGTTACTTTGATCTGCAAGCTGTTTTTTACGCCGGAATCTGTCGATTTAATAACCAGACGATTACCGGTACCATCATTTAAAACAGAGGCAGAAACGCCAGCATTTGCATTGTTGATGGCATCACGAATACCAGTCAAGCTATTGTTAGTAGAGTCTATTGTTAGTGACAACGATGATTTGGCTGGATTTTGGGTAAAGCCATCATAGACTTTAGTATTAGCATCGTACGTTGTCGTACCAAAATTAATAGTTAACGTCCCTGTGCCGACTACAGTGGTAGGATCAACATAAGCCTTAGAAGCCAAGGCATGGCTTTGCGCTAGGTTTTTTACTTCCATTTGATACGATGCCACGTCGGCAACGCTCAGCGCCGATGCAGTGATAATGGTACTATCGCTGGAATCAGAGGATATTTTTTGAAAACTACTCGTTTTGCTTAAGGCTGAAAGTGAGCTTTTGAAATCTGACAGTGCATTCTTAAAATTACCGAAAGCAGTAATTTTGGCATTATCGTCCGCTTCCTTTTTGGTATTTCGAGTATCAACCGCAAGACGTTCAGCGGCAACTAATTTTGAAACTATACCGCTGACATCGAGACCAGAACCTAAACCTGTAGACGTAATAGTAGACATTTCAACCTCCGCGCATGACTACGATCTGCACTAAACAGCATCAGATCACGCTTTTTTACTAAATAATAACCCCTGAACTTCATCCAACTTTTTTTCCAGCTGTAAAACTTCTTCAGAGGGAATTTGACGAATTACTTCGCCGGTTTTTTCATCCTTGATTTCAACCACCATTTTCCCCGAACCTTCACTTACTGAGAATTGCATGGTGCGTTTGGACATTTGAAAAAAATTGTTGATGTTTTTTAATGCGCTATCCACCTGATCTTTCATTTTTCCGGGCTGTCCACCTGATTCTCCATTACTCTCGGTTGATGACCTAGACACTTTATCCGTCATTCCCGAAGCAGCAATCAGTCCAACATTGTCTTGCCCTATGCTGCGTTCCTCCGACCCAGATTTTTCGGAATTAGCCGTGCGTTTTGGGATTGCCACCACGTTGGCAATACTATTAATTGAAATATCCATGATCCACCTCTCGCTTGATCAAAAGACAAAAGCAGCGGACGTCACCGACCGCTGCCCAAGCTGTGTAGCGGCAGCAAAACTGCTGCCGCTACAACAATGCTACCCTAAGATCAGATTTTATCTTAATAAAGATAAAACACCTTGGCTAGACGTGTTCGCTTGAGCCAGCATCGCTGTACCTGCTTGCTGCAGTACTTGCGAACGGCTCAACTCGGCAGATTCAGCTGCAAAATCAGCATCTTGGATACGGCTACGTGCAGAAGTCAAATTTTCGGATGTCGTTTGCAGAGATGAAATGGTTGAAGTAAAGCGGTTTTGCACCGCACCCAATGTTCCACGACTACTGTTTACCGATTTAAGAGCATTATCAATGGCTGTCAACGCCGCAGTTGCACCTTCTGCAGTCGTTAAATCGATACTATTTAAAGATTGACCGCTTTTGCCAGAACCATAAGTACCTACCTCTAAGCCTAATGTAGTTGTTACATCAGTGCCTGTGGTGCCACTTTCAATCTTAAAAGAGGTAGCAGAACTTAAGGTTATTGAACCAGTATATGAACCATCCGCTATTAAACCATTGTCAGTACCATCGCCAGCAAAACCGCCTGTTGCCGCATCAACAACAATATTTCGTCCATCCGCCGCCTGTAGCTTAATACCTTTAGTATTATCATTGGTATCTATCGCCGTCACCCCAGTCTGGCCAGAGATAGCATTGATCGACTGAACAACCGTTGCCCGATCAGAGGCAAAATCCGTACCCGAAGTAGTAATAGTACCGGTATTGAATCCATTAATACTGATGGTTCCCGTTGCACCTGCCGTTGCAACAGTACCCAGTGTCGAGTTTGTATTTACTTTAGCGGTTACACCGGATTGTGCGGAAATAGAATTGATCGCGGCAGCTTTAGAAATAGCGCTATTATCTTTAAGGGCAGATGACGCTTTGTCGGCACTCCCTAGCGTCGAGCCTATCAACACACCATTAACTTTGAAATCACCCGCAGTAAAAGCCGTATTGGTTGTTAGTGCGCTAGAGGAGGTATAAGCTACCTGTGGCGCATAATTCCCTGCTTGTAAGCCTGTATTACTGATAGTACCTGTACCTTCATCAATCGAAATATCCTTCGCGGATGATAGTGTGTACGTTCCAAAATAAGTTTGATAACCGGCATCCGTTTTGTCCGTTGGCGTAGTCAGATCAGTACCATTAAATGCCAAACCGGTAGATGCAGACGTTAATGCTGTTGTAGACGCGGAGTTATCGAAACCAATGGTAATGTTACGTCCATCTGCAGCAGTAAGCTTAACACCGCCGGCATCTGTTCCGGTATCAACTGCCGTAACGCCTGTTTGATCAGACAGTGAGTTAATTGCAGTAATAACTGATTGGCGAGTGGCTGAAGTATCTGTCGTCGTGAATACTGCAGATGTTGACACGCCGTTGATAACAATCGCGCCGTCAGTTGCAGCACCAGTCATTGCACGACCCTCAACTTCAGTCGCATTTACTGTAGCCGTTACACCAGTTTGGGAAGATGCGGCATTAAAAGCAGCCACTTTTGCAATCGCACTGGAGCCATTAAAAGAAAATGATTTATTGTCGGCAGTGGCAACAGATGACCCCACAGTCACACCGTTAATACTCACATCACCTGATACCATTAAGGGCTGTGACGCAGAATTTCCAGCAATTGAGGCATTAGCTCTACCGGTAATTGATGAGGCATCGCCGGTACCTAAAGTATCTGTTGTCGATCTGGTCATGCCAATGGTAATCGTTTGACCTGCATTCGCACCGATTTGGAAATTCTTATTCTTGAAAGAACCATCCAGCAATTTTGTGCCGTTAAATTCTGTTTGACCAGCAACGCGATCAATCTCTTGCAATAATTGATCTGCTTCTTGTTGGATAGCACCTCTATCAGAGGCTGTGTTGGTGGCGTTAGCTGATTGCACTGACAATTCACGTAGACGTTGTAGACTATTGGTGATTTCACCTAATGCGCCTTCAGCGGTTTGGGCTAATGAAATACCATCATTGGCATTACGGGTAGCCTGATTCAAACCTTTGATCTGTGAAGTCATCCGATCAGAAATAGATAAACCCGCCGCATCGTCTTTTGCACTATTGATACGCAAACCGGAAGACAACCTTTGCATGGCCGTCTGCTGGGTTATTTGCGATTTGCCTAAATTCCGTTGCGCATTCAGTGAGCCTATATTTGTATTTACTATTGAAGTCATGGTAATTCTCCTAGCTTATGGTTTCGTTATATAAGTAATCGGGGGAATACTTAGTATCCTGATCAACTCTCACGGAAGCTATCGGCGTAATGAAAAGAATCTTTAATTTATTTATTAGAAGTTACGTCTTGATGGACACTACATAATAATTACATTTCACTATTAGCGAAATAACCGCCACTATCGGCCACCAATTGATTTATAACAACGCTTGCATGCCCCCTCGTAAGCGTTATTCCGTTTAAAGGGAGTCATAACATAATTCCTTTTTGAGCCAGCCAAGCTTTAATGAAAGTCAGTAAAAATCCTGTGGCGCCGCAACTGGCGATGACTGGAATAACGCCAATCTTATATCGGGTCAGTGCCAACAGCGCACAAAAACTTATCAGCGCGGAAATGCCATCGAATCGTCCCGTAAAACCCAGCGGCCAAAACACATGCCAAGCGAAGAAAACAGCAAGATTAAGGATGACACCGACCACGGCGGCGGTAATCCCCGTCAGTGGCGCTGTGTATTTCAAATTGCCGTGCGTAGATTCGACTAACGGCCCACCTGCTAAAATAAATAGAAAACTGGGCAGGAACGTAAAATAAGTGACTACGGTTGCCGCTGCTGCACCTGCAAGAAACAGTTGATCGGAACCAAACAGTTCTTTTGTCCATCCTGCCACGAAGCCGACAAAAGTGACAACCATGATGAGAGGACCGGGTGTTGTTTCTCCTAAGGCTAAACCATCGATCATCTGATGTGGTGTCAGCCAGTGAAAATGTTCAACGGCGCCTTGGTAAACATAGGGCAATACGGCATAAGCCCCTCCGAAGGTTAGCAGAGCCGCTTTAGTGAAGAACCAGCCCATTTGCGTTAGCCCACCGTCCCAGCCATAGCGGGCGCAAAGGTAGCCGATTGCGCCGCCCCATAAGCTTAAACCCGCCAGAATAACCTTGATCAAGCCTGCCCAAGTGAAAAGGGCATGAGGCGGCGTCGGCGTGTTGTCATCGATGAGCGCTGAACCAAAACTTTGTTTGTTCGTGCCATGTCCACCGCCGACAACGAATTTTTGTGGCGCATATTTACCACCAATCCCGCCGCAAATGGCGGCGACAAGCACAATCAACGGGAATGGCGTATCGAGCAGAAAGATCGCTAGGAAAGCCAATGCGGCCATCGACCATAACCAAGCATTTTTTAGCGCTCTTGAGCCGATCCGGTAAGCCGCGAACACGACAATGGCCGTTACTGCGGGTTTGATGCCGTAGAGTACGCCGGCAATTGCAGGCACATTGCCGTAGGCTAGATAAATCCAGCTCAACCCGATTAGCAGGAGTAACGACGGTAACACAAACAGGCCTCCGGCGATAATACCTCCCCAGCTGCGGTGCATAAGCCAACCAATATAAATAGCCAATTGCTGAGCTTCGGGGCCGGGCAACAACATGCAGTAATTCAGTGCGTGCAAAAAGCGCTGTTCGGAAAGCCAGCGCCGCTTTTCCACCAATTCCTGGTGCATAATGGCAATTTGTCCAGCCGGACCACCAAAGCTGACGAAACCCAGCTTTAGCCAAAACCGGAATGCTTCCCAAAAGCTAACGGGGTCAGGCTGAGATAATTGGGGGGTGCTAGATGCTTTCATTCTGACCCGACTCCTTTTGCAAAAGTGACCAGCAAACTATCAAAGAGTGTGTCCGCAGAAATTAACAGCTGGTTATCATCGTTGATGGTATCGCACAGTCCAGCCAGTATTGCTTCAACCCCTATCGCTTCGGGAATTTGGATACCGCCTACATCGAGGTAATGTACCAGTGCGGCCAGTTTTTTTAAGCCCGGATAATCCAGACTAAAGCTGGCAATCAATACTTCAAAGGTGACGCGCGAATCGGTGTGGCTAAAGGTGGCACCATCAAAATCAAAGCCTAGTGCGTCATTTGGACACTCGGCGATGGCGGCTAACCAAATAAAGCGGGCATCAGCATCGATGAATCGGCGGATTAGCCAAGCAGAAGCGAGCCGATCCACCCACGGGCGTTGCCGCGTTGCCCACGTTCGACCTTGATAGTCGCTAATGGATAATTGCGCAACGAGGGTGGCGACAGCTTGGGGTTCATCAGGTGAAAATTGGCGTTTAATGTTCATTTCAATTGCCTGTAAGTTAGCGCTTGTTTGTTTTTGGGCTTCACCGGGGAAAAAATCAATTTCAACGAGGGTTGCAAAGGTTTTGCGTAATTTGCGTAGTTGCTTGAGTGCAAGCGAGGCATTACTGAGCGTCGCTCCAGTATTGTCAATTTCAGCTTGTAACAAGGCATAAGCTTCATGACGATCAAATAGAGGGTAATAATTGCTGCCATCGAGTGCTTCAATTTGCATCAAGTGGCTGGTACCGCCGCCCGATTGGACATCTGCGCTAATCGCTTCAAATGCTAAATGACAATTAGCTAGGTTCGGTAAAAGATAAACGCCATCGCGTAATACCATCGCACCTGAGGCTTTAACGGCTCGCCATGTCCGCATACGTATCGTCGCGTTTTCGGTAGGCAGGGATATAATCAGTAGTATGAAGTTCATGTCACGATTATTACATTATTGTATTAACCATAACAAATAATTTTAAAGAATGTTGGTTTATGGGCTTAACTGCACCAGTAGGCCAATAGGCTGATTTAATTTTTGTAGATTATTTTTGCGTGCTGTCATCGGTGTTTATTTCGAGCCGATGTAAATACTTTAGGTCAAATAGCCATAGCGTTTAAGTCGATGCCGTAGAATGTTTCGACTAATGCCGAGCAAACGTCCTGTTTGCACTTGATTACTTTCGCAATACGCATACGCGGTTCGAATCACCGCTTCTTCGATAGCATCAAATAAATTTTCAGCTGGCTGTTCGTATAATGTCGCTAGTGCATTTTCAAGCGATTTGAGTGAGGATGAGCCTTTGGTTGTTGCAGAACGGCGGCGTTGTGAAATCCCGAAGTCAGGATTCAAATGCAGATCACCGGTGGATATGTTGCCATTTTTACTGACAAGTAAGGCGTGATGAATGATATTTTCCAGTTCGCGGATATTGCCGGGCCACGCATAATCAAGCAACGCATGTTCGGCATCGGCACTCAAATTTACATTGTTGAGTTTCAAGCGCTTGCCGTAACGTTCTATGAAATACCAGACTAGCGGCAGAATATCGCCAGGTCGTTCGCGCAAAGGCAATAAGTCGAGTGCCGCAACGTTCAATCGATAATATAAATCCTCACGAAATCGACCGGCTTGAACAGCTTCCGCCAAATTTATATTGGTTGCTGCAATCAACCGAACATCAATAGGAACGGCTGTTCTGGAGCCGATACGCACCACTTCACGCTCCTGCAAGACGCGTAAGATTTTGACTTGCGCAGACAGCGGCAGATCACCAATTTCATCAAGAAATAACGTGCCACCATTAGCGGCTTCAAACCAGCCGGTACGTGCATTTAGTGCGCCTGTAAACGCCCCGCGTTCATGACCGAAAAGTTCGCTTTCCACTAGCGATTCTGAAAAGGCGCCACAGTTTATCGCGATAAATGGCCCATTTTGCCGCAAGCTTAGTTTATGAACCTGCCTTGCGACCAGCTCTTTACCTGTACCCGTTTCGCCTATGATTAACGCTGTTGCATCGCTAGGCGCAATACGCTCAATATATTCAAGTAAACGAAGTGATGCAGGATCAGCAAAAACCAACGCAGTTGCTCTGATTGACATGGCATATGAGTCGGGGTCAGGCAAAGTAATTAGCGGTTCGCCGTAAAAATCAGGCGCTGTATCCGTTATTTTTTTTGAGTCTCTGTATTTATCCATGCGCTTTCAACTTAGGAATGTGCGTTGACTGGTAAATATTCAGCCCTCTTTCTTAAGAAAAAGGGGGAAGTAACCTAAAGGTCAAAAAGGGGGGATTTAATGAAATTAATGGCTCTTGTGCCCCTCGCTTTTCCCTCCCCCTCCCGCCTTTTTCAAGGGGTGAATAATTACGTTGGCTTTCACTCTAGCAGTGAATAGAGATAACTTTAAATGATAAAAAATCATATTATTATCTAATTTAGGCATATATTGGTCGTGGGTAATTTTTCTTGCCCAAAACTGTTGATTTATCAGCATAGCAGCAGCAATAGTGCTGATATAGAGCCACCCTTTTATCATTTGAATAACGAAATAATTATTAATTATCAAGGTCTTATTTTTTGGCGTAATAAATGCTAAGAGGTGCTAAGCCAAGTCAATAGACTTGCAAGTTAATTATGAATTGTTGATGGTTCTTATTGGAAAAAAGGTAATTTTTATGAAAAAACTAAACACACTGGCATTAACGGTCTCTTTGCTAGCAGGTGCTCAAAGTGCTAATGCGCTGACGCCTTGGGTTGATGGAACCCCCACGATTGCTGTTTATACTTCGGGCGGTGCGGCGCAAGACAAAGCTTATGGGCAAGTCGTTACCACCACGTTAGCAGCGCCTGGTAGCGTAGATACCTTTAGCGATGTCGATCCGGCAACGGGTTCTGTGGGTTCGCGCTGGACTGCATATTATTTCATCGGTAATGCCAATCTGGGTTCAGGCTTAGCGGGTAAAAAAATTCTATTGGAAAAACGTTCTTATGGCGCGGCTGGCTATGGTGTTGTCCCTTTAGTCGGTAGCGTGGCGATAGAGCATCTCAAAGTTATCGGACTTCCTCAAACCGCTTGGGATGCTAATGGCACACAGCAATGGAAAAAAACCATTGATGGCACCAATGCAAGTACCTATTTGTTTAAAAAGATTTCTGACGGTGGTTTTCTTGGTGTTGACCCCGATATTTTGCTGAAACCAGGCACGGAAAATTATCCTGGACAGGTTAACGAATTAACTACCGGATTGCCTGAGTCGAGCTGGCCATTAGTATTTAAAGAGGTGGCAAAAACCGGTATTAATGCATTTACGGTTGTGCCTACCGGTGGTTTAGTTTACGGCGTAGCGGTTACGCTGGATTTATACAAAGCCTTACAAGCCGCTCAGAAAAGAGCGGGTACGTTACCGAGCAGTGTTGTTATCGGCAGTTATAGTGAAGATAGCTTACCTAACCTTAACCGTAATGTGCTTGCTTCATTGTTGGCGGGTAAAGTCGGTGCTTGGGAGCAAATCAAAATTGTTGATAAAACCGACGGCAATACCGCAAAAAGCTTGTTGGATGATAGTATTCTTACCGATGCGGGAATTACGGCACCTTATAAAGAATCCACCACGGGCAGCAATTTGACCCCAGTTGCCGTAGGAAAACGTAATAAAGGCGCTGCTATTGGCGCGGTTGCTTATGCCAAGTTCCTAAACTATCCAGGTACGAAAAACGCTTTCCCGCCTGCTGCAAAAACAGCAGATAATGCGCTGGAAGAAGATGCGTCATTACCCCTTGTTAAAGCGCCAGGCGGTGCTGCGGATACCGGAAACTTATTGAAAGATTGGCAGAATGGCACCAATGCGACAGGCTACAATAATGTCGTAGATGGTTTGGGATACGCTAAACGTTGGGGTATCGCGATTAATAGCGCTGATCGTAACAATGGCGTTACCAGCGTGGGTACAGGGGGGGATCCTTGGCGCTATATCAAAATTGACGGCTATGCGCCGACTTTGGAAAACGTAGCCGCAGGTGTTTATCCTCATTGGGCAGAAGGTTCGGTTATTTTCCGTACCAACAAACTTGCAGATCCACAATGGGCACTTAAGACAAAACTCTTGAAAACCTTTGCCGATGATTTAGGCAGTCCGACAGTTGCCAATGCCGTTAATACGACACAGGCTTGGGGTAAAACGGGTATTTTTGCAACCACCGCAGATCCACGCGGATTTACGGCAAGCGTACCGTTTAATACCAGTAATCCTGTCGTGCCGTTTACCCACAAAAACGGCGGTCTAACACATACTGAAATCGTTCCTGTTGCAGATTCTGCAGCAACTGGCGGACTTACTCTTCAGTTAAAATAGACGGGTACAAAAAAAAATGAAAACGAGGTTGCACTGCAATCTCGTTTTCACATTTTATTGAAACCAGCAGCAAGCAATCGAATATACTGTTACGCGACCGGAAAGCCGCTTTGAATCAATTTGCTAAAGTTCCAGCCGATGATTTAAGCTCCGCTTCCACAAACTTCAGGACACTCTCGGATTTATCGGTAGTTGAAATGTCGCGTTGACTTGATATGAAAATGAAAAATATTCTTTTGGTATTTACTGGTGGGACGATAGGCTCTATTGCTACGGAAGGACGCATCGATACCTGTACCACCGCGCCATTCACTTTACTGCAACAGTTTCAGCAGCATTACTCAGATCATCAGCAGGTTAATTTTAAAATCATTCAACCTTTAAATCTGCTTAGTGAAAATCTTGCCCCAGCCGCATGGAAAATACTTATCGACGCGATAGAGGCAGAGCAACCTACGCGCTATGGCGGCATCATTGTTACTCACGGTACCGACACGCTCAGCTATACCTCTTCAATATTAGGCTTTTATTTTCAATCGGTTAACAAGCCTATTCTGCTTGTTTCCAGTGATTACCCACTGACGGACGCTCGGGCAAACGGGTTGGAAAATTTTATTTGTGCGGTGGAATTTATCACCCAGATTAATCAACCGGGTGTTTTTGTTCCCTATCGTAATCAGCAACAAATAACGCAACTGCATCAAGGCACTCGGTTGTCATCCTGCTTACCATTAAGCGGCGACTTTATCAGTGTTCAACATAAAAGTTATATGCAGTATGCCAAGCGGCAGTTCTCTGTGCTTAACCCGCCTATTTCAACGCAAACAACACGAGTGGGATTAAAGGCCGAATTTTCCGAACGCATTTTAATGATAAAACCTTATCCTGGATTGGATTACCGGAGGATTAATCTGGAACAGGTCGATGCCGTTCTACATGATTTGTATCATTCCGGCACGGCCTGTGTATCTTCGCAATGGGGGAGCAATTATTCGCTGTTAGAATTTATACAACGCTGCCGCGAGCATGCCATTAAGGTTTATTTGGCACCAATTATTAAATCAACAGAGGCGTATCAAAGCACTCGATTGTTAATAGCGCAAGGTGCAGAAATTATCTGGAATATGTCGATAGAAGCGGCTTATTCAAAACTGTTGCTAGCCTATGGCAACTTTACAGACGATCAAGCGATTATGGATTTTATTAATTTGGATATTGCTGGGGAACACATCGGTTAAGCCGTTAAGGTGATCGGGTCAGGAGCAGCTTCGTCCGTTGTAACCTCGTGGATGCCATCACTGCCAGTCCCCAAAGGACTGGTAGTCATCTATTGACGAACGGTGTCGAGCTCATTTCTTAACAGCATTATGGGAGACGATTTCGGAGTTATTCTGCACGGTAGTTAGGTGCTTCCTTGGTAATCGTCACGTCATGAACATGGCTTTCGCGCATACCGGCACTGGTTACGCGCACAAACTGGGCTTTTTCATGCAGGATTTCTATGGTTTGGCTACCGGTATAACCCATGCTGGCGCGTATACCACCCAATAATTGATGAATAACGGCAAGTAAGCTGCCTTTATAAGGTACGCGTCCTTCAATGCCTTCTGGCACCAACTTTTCAACAGAATCAGCATCTTCCTGAAAATAGCGATCACTTGACCCTTGTTGCTGCGACATTGCGCCTAAGGATCCCATGCCGCGATAAGATTTATAAGATCTGCCCTGAAATAATTCAACTTCACCTGGCGCTTCTTCGGTTCCTGCAAACAGACCGCCTAACATAACCGCATGTGCGCCTGCCGCCAGTGCCTTTGCAACATCGCCGGAATAGCGTATGCCGCCATCGGCAATCAATGGTACACCGGAGCCTCTTAACGCATCGGCAACATTGCTAACAGCGGTAATTTGTGGCACACCAACACCGGCGATAATTCGTGTGGTGCAAATAGAGCCGGGGCCAATGCCGACTTTAACACCATCGGCGCCGGCCTCAACCAAGGCTAACGCGGCACCCGCCGTGGCAATATTGCCGCCAATAACCTGCAGGTTAGGGTAATGCTGTTTGATCCATCGAACCCGATCCAGAACGCCCTGTGAATGACCGTGCGCGGTATCGACAATAATGACATCGACGCCAGCCGCGACCAGTGCGGCAACACGCTCTTCTGTATCATGTCCCGTACCGACTGCCGCGCCGACTCGCAAACGCTCTTGCTCATCTTTACAGGCTTGCGGATAATCTTTGGCTTTTTGTATATCTTTGACGGTAATCATGCCGCATAAATGAAAGTCATTATTAACAACCAGCACTTTTTCTATACGATGCTTATGCAGGAGTGCAACCGCTTCTTTACGATCAGCATTTTCATTAACCGTAATCAGGCGCTCCTTTGGGGTCATTACTTTGGCTACCGGCTCATCAAAACGCGTTTCGAATCGTAAGTCTCGACTGGTAACAATGCCGACCAGTTCGTCACCATTAACAACCGGTACACCAGAAATGTTTTTAGCGCGTGTTAATTTGATGACATCACGAATGCTGACATCGGGGGAAACGGTAATGGGGTCTTTGATAACGCCGCTCTCGTATTTTTTAACATGGCGCACTTCACGCGCCTGTTGCTCGATGGTCATGTTTTTATGAATAATGCCTATGCCACCTTCCTGGGCGATTGAAATGGCGAGTCGTGCCTCAGTAACGGTATCCATCGCGGCCGAAACCAGCGGAATATTTAGCGCAATTTTTCGTGTTAGTTGCGTTTTAATCTCTACTTCGCGTGGCAGCACCGTGGAGTGCGCAGGCACTAATAAAACGTCATCGAACGTGAGCGCTTCCTGAATAATTTGCATAAACCAGACCTTACAATCAGTAAAAATAACGGGCTATTATACGGGCTGTTGTTGTATTTAGCAGTCTAAAATGCTAATGATCGCTCTTTAGAATGCAGCAAGTAAAGTCTGTTGCAAACGAAGACTGGTAGAATGCGGCGAAATAAAATGATAAAGTTTTAAATGTTCAACTACAGGCTTAAGGTCTAAATTGTCAGATTTAGACCTTAAGCCCCAACTTTTTTATTTCGATACTATGAAAATATTAACTTTTACAAAAACATCCTTGCTTGCTGTTTTAATTGGCAGCGTTCTTGCGTTATCTGTAACGAGTTGTTCAGACGACACAAAAAGCGAAGCGGTCACCAAAGCCGCTAAACCCAATCATAATCCCAATCCATTTGATCACTCCGGTGATGTTAAGGTAACGGACACTGAAAAACAAAAATTTGAGCATGATTTTGCCGCACAATGTGTTAATAGGGAATTGAAAAATTCTGAAAATAAAGACAATGACAGAGAACGTTTTACCAAACCGTGCCTTTGTATTGCGAGATTTTTAATGAAAGATTTAACTGCCCAGGAAGCTGAGAAATTCCTTGTCGAGCATGAAAATCCACAGTCATTGGCAATCAAATATGAAAATGCGGCTTATCATTGTTTGCAGGAAAAAGCACCACCACATGAACCGGATTTTTCTCGTCCATAACATCATCCCGATTTACAGCGGTTTCAGATTAGGTTAATAACGTTGTAAGTATTCACCTCCCCCCTTTGAAAAAGCACCCAAGGGCATAAAGGGGATCGAGGAGGATTTATCTAAAGCAAATCTCCCCCAACCCCTCTTTTTCAAAGAGGGGGACTGAATAATTACCTCTAATGCGCTGAAGGATAAAATCATGCTTTTAAGATTATTGATCGTGTGTGGATTATTGAGTTGGCAGCCAAGTTTTGCTGTTGATGTGAAAGGGTTGTTTCAGACTGAAATTATCGCGCTTAGCCAAGAGCCAGAAGATCGCCATGCCGCAATTGATGAGGCGCTGAGGGCTGTTTTACAGCGGATTCTTCCAGGCGAGAATCTTTCTACAGACGCAAGAGTAAAGTCTGCACTTGAGAGGGCATCGTCTTTTATCAAACATGAGCGCTATTCATTAGTTGAAAACGAGTATGCTGGCGATACGTTAGCACGCGTAATGCACATTGAGTTTGATGGCACGGCTTTGCTGGACTTTTTAAAACATCGTCAACTCGCGTATTGGAATACTAGCAGACCGGAAACCCTAGTTTGGTTGGTCGTAGATGATCAGGGTGAAAAGCGCCTTTTCAAAGCTAGCGATATGCCCGAATTAAACAGTTACCTACAGAAAGCCAGCCAGCAACAGGGTATACCTCTGAAATTTCCGCGGTCAGGCGTCAAAGAAGTGCATCATCTTTCGGATGATCAAATCTTTAATCCTAATACCCAGCAATTGTTAAAAATGTCTACGGGCTATCATGCCAATGCCATATTGGCGGGTCAATTGGTGAATAGGCAATGGTGCTGGGAATCGGAATGGACGTTTTATTTTAATCATAATACTTGGCAGTGGAAGGGAGATTGTGGTCCGATGTCTGAGGCTGTTGTTGCGGGAGTTCATGGTGCTTATGACAAATTGTCCCGTTATTACAGTGTGAGTTCACAGGATAAATGCAGTACCTCAAAAGAGGGGGCGGGTTGTACACCACCACAACAACATGCGAAAAAGCGTCCTATTGTCCCAGCGATCAAAAAACGAAGTTTTCCCAGCCATCACGATAAAGTGGTGGAAAATCACACGCCGACCATTAGCAGGCGGTCGCGTCGTAATATTAGTACGAGTATTGATCGATCCAAACGGGCGTTTACAACAACAGCGCCAGCATCAGCGCCACGACACCTTGAAACTCCAAAACCGGTAGCATCAACGGAAACGATGCACGCAACCATTATGAAAAAACAACCGCTTGAAGACGCTTCAAAAGCGGCGCACACGGCTGACACAAAAAAAACGATGCTTGAAGACATCCCGTCGGCGTTGAAAATTACTGACACCGCAGAAACGCCACCGGCTCATTCGGCTCATCCGTTGGAAAAGGATGTGAAATTGTTAAATCATTAACAGTTCATCCCTCGTAAAGCGCTTTAAAATTCAAGGATTACTTTATGTGGACGCTAAATAGGCTGGCATTTATCGCCACTTAAAAAAGGATCTCGACTATGAAAAAAATATTAAGTTTTATTGCCCTGCCTTTATTGACCAGTCTATTTGTTGTGGGTTGTGCGACGCAAAAGGTGGTTTCCGTGCAGCCTGCTTCGCCACTGCCAGCTAAAACGATAACCGCGAGAGGCTATGGTACGGTCAATCGTGATCAACAATATCGACTCACGCCGGCACAACGTAAACTCATGGCCATTCGTGCTTCCAAAATGGATGCGCTAAGGGAGCTGGCGGAACAGGTTTACGGTGTGCGTCTGTATGGTCATACCACCGTAGAAGAGATGACCGTTAAAAATGATGGTTATCGCGCCTATGTTGACGCCTTTTTACGCGGGGCACACGTTAGAAATACCATTGCCTCGGGTGCTGCTGATCGCGATACTTACGAAACGGTTATGGAATTGGAATTGACACCGACATTCTATCAATGCCTCATGGGAACCGG